>JALSQH010000240.1 GCA_026985515.1 bacterium | reverse complement strand
GAGAATACTTACCCTGCTTGAAGAGGGCATCAGCCTTCCCGATCTTTGCAGCAACTTCATACTTGCTTCCCGGATACTTCTCCAGTAACTCTTCAAAAAGTTTGTATGCCCTCTGGTAATAATCGTTGAAACCATTTCCATGCTCCAGATAAAAGATGGCTTCACTGTACAACTTCTCCTCTTCTGAGGAGTAATTTCTCTTCGGGAGAGAAGCACAGCTCCCGACGAAAAGGAGTATCATTATGCTAACGCATGTTATCCTTAATAATTTCCCGTAGCTTCTCCTCATCACTGCTCTTTTTACCTCTTTCCTTTCTGGAATTTTCCTCTGTGAGAATACTTTTTACATGCTGGGTCAGGTGCTTTTTTCCCTCCTCAACTTCCCGTTTCACTTTATACTCAACCTGCTTCAAAGCCCTTTTATGTTCAGAATGGCGTAAAGAGATGCAGAGGGCATCTCCCCTTATGGTAAATTTGAAAAAATAAAGCACAAGAGCCACAACAATAATCGTGAATACAGTGGAAAAAAGCCACCTGATCAATCTGAACATTTTTTCCCCTTCTCTCCGCCTTTTATTTTACCCGATAAGAAAGCATCAGGCAACACATTTCCCGATTGAAAACACACAGCTCACCTGATATAATGGGAATATGTAAGGGGCCGTAGCTCAGATGGGAGAGCGTGGCGTTCGCAACGCCAAGGTCGGGGGTTCGATCCCCCTCGGCTCCACCATTAAACATTGAACCTGAAGTAAACAACATCCCCATCCTTTATGACATAATCTTTGCCTTCCATCCTGACTGCACCAGCTTCCCGTGCCGCCGCCATTGAACCATACTTTACAAACTCTTCAAAAGGAATCACCTCTGCTTTGATAAATCCTCTCTGAAAGTCTGAGTGAATCACCCCTGCGGCTTCAGGTGCAGTGGCTCCTCTTTTTACAGTCCAGGCCCTGACCTCCGGCTTCCCGGCTGTAAAAAAGGTGATAAGATCAAGCATCTGATAACCTTTTCTGATAACCCTGTTGAGGCCCGGTTCATCAATTCCTGCATCTTTCAAAAACTCAGCTCTGTCCCCTGGATCGAGTTCCGTAATCTCAGCCTCCATCTTTCCAAAGATTATGACATAGTCGCTACCCTCTTCTTTAATATAAGCAATTGCCTCTCTCACAAGGGGGTGAGATTCCTTCTTTTCCCAGCCCTCCTCATCAACATTTATAACATAGAGCATCTTTTTTGTAGTGAGAAGATGGAGATTCCTCAACCACTCTTTTTCTTCAGAAGATAACTCCATATTTATTATTTTTTTTCCCTCATTTAACCAAGCCTCAACCCTTTTCAAAAATTCCAGTTCTTCCTTCAGCTTTTTCTCGCCGCTTTTTGCCAGTCTGGAGACCTTTTCTATTCTTCTCTCCAGGACCTGAAGATCAGCAAGAACAAGTTCTGTGTTTATGACTTCAATGTCGCTTCTTGGATCAACTTTGCCACTGACATGCACAATATCTGGATTCTGAAAGGCTCTCACAACATGGATAATTGCGTCAACCCTTCTGATATTATCGAGAAACTGATTCCCGAGCCCCTCTCCTTTATTTGCCCCTTTAACAAGTCCGGCTATGTCCACCACTTCAAGGGTTGCATGAACCACCATCTCCGGTTTAACAATCTCCGCCAGTTTATCAAGCCTTTTATCAGGTACATCCACAATTCCCACATGGGGATCGATGGTGGCAAAGGGATAATTGGCCACCTGAGATCTGGCAGAAGTGAGGGCATTGAAAATGGTAGACTTCCCCACATTTGGTAATCCAACAATTCCTATTTTGAGGGACATATCTTCCTCCGCTCCTAATTTTCACTTTTGGTTGATTCAAGAGCAATCAGAGCAGCACCATAGGCACCCATGAACTGGGGATACTCGGGCAAAATAACCTTCTGACCTGTTGCCTCTTCCAGCATTTTCCTTACGGCGGGATTTTTTACCACTCCACCAGAGAGCATGAGTGGAGGTGTTAAACCCACACTCCTTATCATTGCCACTATCCTGGAAATGAGTCCTCTGTGCAACCCCTTCAGGATAGGTTCCACAGCAACACCATGAGCTATCATGGAAATAATCTCCGATTCAGCAAAAACGGTGCAAACACTGGAAATCTTCACCTCTTCGGGAGCAGATAGGGCAAGTTCACCCATTTTGTCAAGTGGAACCTTCATTCTCATGGCGGTATTCTCAAGAAACCTCCCTGTACCGGCAGCGCATTTATCATTCATGGTGAAATCAACGACCTTTCCATCATTGCTTATGACAATCACCTTGCTATCCTGTCCCCCAATATCCACAAGTGTTCCACCATGACCAAGGCTTTTATATACTCCCTTTGCATGGCAGGTGATCTCCGTCAACTTCTTCTTTGCCTGATGAACGAGTTTCCTCCCGTAACCGGTGGCAACAATGGGAATTTTCTTCAACTCTTCATCTGAAATTGAGAGTTCCTCTTTCAATTTTTCAAGAAATCTGTCAACCTGATCCTCAATGCGGGGATCAGTAGGTTCTATGTAACGCCAAATCATTTCACCATTTTCATCAACAGCAACTATTTTGGCTGTGGTGGAACCCACGTCTATTCCTATTGCCTTCACTCTGCTCATGCCACCTCCATCATTTCCAGAAAAGATGCAATTCTGGAAGCAACCTGTTCCTCCGAAAAGGCTCTCTCATCGTTGTGATCAGCTTCAAGAAGAAGAGCAGGAATCCCGAATTCCTCCATTAACTTGTTCCTCTGGGGTACCTGACCAATGGAATAGGGCTTACAGGATCTGTCAGAATGAAGGATAACACCATCAAGTTTGAAGTCCTTCACCATCTGCCTCATAACCTCAAGTTTATGACCTGTTCCTCTGTTGAGAATCGGGTAGAGATAAACCCTTGCCATTGACTCCATGCCTCTCTCAATATCAATGAGTGGAGCAAGTTCGCCCCATGCATAGGTATAAGTGGAAATGGGCATGGATACCCCTCTATCTGCAAGCTCGGCTGCCAGCCTGCTTAGTTTGTACCACACAGGCAGGTTATCCCAGAGAACCCTCTTTTTCTCATTTTTGACTGAACCGATCCCCTTTTTAACCCTCTCCTTCACCTCTTTCAACATTGCATAGTAAAAATCAACTGTTACCTTATCCCCCCTCATCTCAACTATTGGCGCCATGTGGATGAACTGATCAAAGATGGAAATGGGAGTGGGAATGTGCCTTCCCATATTAAGAATTTCAAGCCACAATTCAGTGGCATCCTTAGAGTACTTCACAACTTCTTTAAACTTCTTCTCCTTCAAAGTTCTTCCTGCAACTCTCTCTGCCACCGGTATGAGCTCATTCTCCAGTTGCTTCTTCACATACTCAACAGCATGGGGAGGTGCCTCTGTGTAGACAAAGGGCGTGTCTATAACCACAAGGGGAACATTAAAAATTTTTTGGAGAACCCTGTACCAGTGAAGAACCGTCTGACAGATGTTGGTACATGCCAGAAGGAGATCAGGTTTAGGTAATTTACCCACCGGTGTTTTCCCTGTGAGGGCTGTGCCAAGGTCAGTTCTCACATATGAGCAAATATCCTGTGAAAATCCAAATTCCTCGGCAGACTGAATCAGTTCCATCTGAGCATGTCTGGCACCTGCAAGGGCTGCATGGTTCTCAGGATAGATAACATAGTAACCAAGTGCCTTTAAAATCTCCACGGGGCCACCTGAAGTGACATATGCAACTGGCTGATGACCCTCCACATAGCGTCCCCTGAAGTAGTGAAGGGAGATCAGTTCCTTTGTCCAGGCACTTATTCTGAGTGGAGGAGCAAGATTTTCACTTTTGAACCTTGCATTCTTCAATCTTCTTGCATTGAGAAACCTTTCATACCTCAAAAAAGCCCTACCAGCCACATCAACTGTCAATCTGTATTTAATTGTGTCAATGAGCTTCATAAAACCTCCACAAAGGCTTCAAGTCTCGTTATTGTCTGGTCAGGAAGTGGATCATTTATGTCCACCTCTATGTAAACTGAGGGTATCCCCCTCTCCTTTAAACCACGCATCATGTGTGGAATGTAGAACAGTTCCATTTCACAGAACTTAACAATGTAAAAAACAACCCCCCTGGCACCATACTTTTTCACAAGTGAAGAAAGGTGTTCAACCCTTTCATCCACCGTGGCACCGCGGGAACTATCCGGTGGAGAATTGAGTATTGATTCTGCCATCCTCACAAAGGGGTTATTACTTTTACCCTCTCCGTAAAGGCGTCTTCCACAGCAGGCAAAATCGTCAGCAACAATTCTTCCATCTATCTCCTCAAGTTTCTCCAGAATCTCCATGGGCTCAGGCAAAAGGCCGGAAAAAATCACAGGCACACCCTCTCTCTCTGTCCCATCTGAAAAATTCTCAAGTAAATGATCAGCAATTTCCATAAATTTCTCCGCTGGAAGATACTCTCTGCTCCTCACAACCCGGTAAAAATGATAATCGGAGAGAGAGATCTGCTCCCTTTTGCTATACAGTTCCCTGACTTTTTTCAGAGCTTCCTCTTCTTTCAGAATCTCCTCCATCAATTTATCTTCAGTGACACTTTTGCCCGTTAATTCCTTTAACCTGTTGAAAATACTTTCAAACTCCTTTGAAAGAAACTCTACATCCAGATCCTTTCTTCCTCTGGGAATGTAAATGGTGAAAACCGGCTGCTTCGGCTTAACAAAATCTATGTAAACGCTTCCGAGTCCCTGCAGAGAATCACAGGCATGAGGAACAACTATGAAATCAACAACATCCAGTCCACCCGAGAGATAAAAGGACAAACCACTGTGAACAACAGAACAAACGTAGGGTTGAAGATATGAACTACCATAGGTTGTATCAATCCCCGGGGGACCCCAGACTTCCACAGGCAGAATATCAAACGCCCTGAATAATGCTCTGTGGTAGTGGTAAGGATACACTGCGGCTATTTTACCACCGGTACTTTTAAAGCTTTCAATTACTTCTCTTCTTGAAGGGATCTTTTCCAGAATATCCATCTCTTCTCCTCTTACTTCTTTCTCACATATATTATTTTCTTTACCCTTGCAATAACCTCTCCATTTACATCTCTAACATCCACATCAAAGGCAGGAAGATACTTATCCTTTTCCTCCACCTTTCGTTTTATCTCATCAAGAATTCTGTCATCAATCTCAAATACTGCTCTAACCTCGCTCTTTCCTGGCTTCACAAACTCAACTTCTGCAGCCTTGTCCCACACAATATAATCTGGACCCAGATTCTTCATCAGCATTATCATCAAAAAAGGATCTGTCATGGCATACAAACTTCCACCGAACTGTGTTCCAACATAGTTTTTATTATACCACTTTAAACCCATTTTTACCTCAATCCTTCTGAAATCTTTTGACACAGAGACAATTCTGACACCGGCACAGATAAAAGGTGGATAGAGATTAACAAGCAGTCGGAAAAAGAAAGGTGAATCATCAAATTTTCTCAGAAAAGAGACAAGACTGAAATTTTCCACAATCTCTCTCATGAGTAACCTCCACCTTTACCTTCGTCACTAAACACTATTTCCTGCACCTGGTCAGATAGGTCTCCTGCAGGATTCTAACTTCCTCTTCCGGGTCGCTGGAGAGAGCAATTGCAGAAACAACAGAAAACATCTCAGGACAAACAACATTGAGAATTTCAATCAGCCTTTCTCTGTTTATTCCCCCGATTGCCACAACTGGCAGAGTTTTCCTGCTCACAACTTCTTCGAGAGGCTTGATTCCGGTCACCGGGTCAGGTTTATCCTTACTGGTTGTCGGAAAAATGGGCCCAAAGCCTGCATAATCGGCCTGAGTTTTTTCAGCCTGAAGGAACTGGGCAAAATTGTGAGTGGAAAAACCAACAATTAAGTGGGAGAATTTCTCTTTTACTGCGTCAGGTGGAATGTCATCCTGCCCCACATGAACACCATCTGCACCGGTTAGAAGTGCAATATCGGGTCTGTCATTTACGATAAAGATAAATTCTTCAGGAATAACCTCCCTCAACTTTTCTGCCCATTTAAAAAGTTCTGCATCGGAAACCTTTTTCCCCCTTAATTGAATCACTTTTATACTGTTTCTGACAAAAATCTTCGCCCATTCCACTGGCGGAAGATGATCCTTGAAAGCAAGATCAACTATACCGTAGAGTCCTCTGTAATTTTCAAGAATTTCTCTTTTCCCCATTTATTCCCAGTTCTCTTATCTTTTTTCTGAGGGTGTTTCTGTTAATCCCGAGAAGTTCAGCTGCTCTGACCTGATTCCATCTGGTTTTTTCAAGTGCAAGTTTTATGAGGGGTTCTTCAACTCTTTTTATGACCTCATGATATATATCCATTTTTCCATTTTCAGGAATATTAAGTGAGTCAAAAATTCCCTTAAGATAATCGTAAACCACATCTGAAAAACTCTTTTCCCGCACTTCGATGTCACTTTTTATAAATCTTCCCACATCCTCCGGCGTAATTATCCTTCCCGGGACGGTAAGAACAATTCTCAGAAGAGTATTTTCCAGCTCTCTCACATTACCAGGCCAGGAGTAACTCTTTAACAGATTTATCGCCTCTTCTGTAAATTCCTTTTCCTCAATTCCATGTATTTTTTTGAATTTCCACAAGAAATGCTCTACCAGAAGCGGAATATCGTCAAGTCTCTCTCTGAGGGGTGGAAGTTTTATGGAAAATACCTTTAATCTGTAGTAGAGATCCTCCCTGAATTCCCCTTTCTCAACCATCTCTTCAAGATTGCGATTGGTGGCGGCAATTATTCTCACATCAAGCTGAACAGGGGTACTTCCCCCCAGAGGCATAACCATTTTATCCTCTAAAA
>JALSQH010000239.1 GCA_026985515.1 bacterium | reverse complement strand
GATGGAATATGGCTCTTCACCTGAACTGCAACCTGCACTGAGAATTTTAATGGGTTTCCCCTCTTTTTCTGCTGCAAGCTCCGGCAAAATAATTTCAACCAGATCTTCAAGTTGATATTTTTCCCTGAAAAAATATGTTTCGTTATTGGTAATCAGGCTTATCATCTTTTTAAATTCCCGCTCCCTCCCAGGACTGAATTTTAAATAAAGGTAATACTCTTCAAAACTCTTGAGATTTAAAGCTACAAGCCTTGATAATAACCTCGATTGCAGCACATCCTTTTTAGAATCGTTCAAAAAGATTCCAGACTTTTCATGGATGAGGTCCCTTATCAGCCTGAATTCAATATCATTCATTTCAATTTGCAGGGGTTTTAATCCATCCATTTTTCCGCACCATCCATATTTGTTTCTTCTCCAAATTTCTCTTCAATTATTTTACGGTAAGCAAAGGGTAGACTCCTTGCAATTTTCATAACATAATCGGGGTTGTCTGCCCTCAGATCGGCAAGGTACTTTGAAGCTGTCTCTTTAAGGGGATCTGGAAGTTCGGGAAATATAGAGATGACAACATCCAGTGAACCTCTTATATTTTTTTCCTTAAGAATTTCCATCAACATCTCAAAGACAAGGGGATCACTTTCTTTTCTAACGAGTTCAGAAAGTGCCTCAATAATATCATGAGAAATCAGATCCTCTTCATCCAGCTTCTTCAAAAAAATTAAACTCTGCAGCCTCACACTCCAGTGAGGAGATCTTAAAAATTTCTTTACTATTTCGAGGGTGCTTTTTTCACTGTAAAATTTTTCAAGGATTTTAATTATTTCTCTCTGGAGATCATAGTTGTCCGTCTTCAAAAGAGAATTTATTATTGAAAATAGCCTTTCCCTGTGAACTTCTGCAATTTTTTCGTTAAAATCTGAAATGAGAGAAGCTATAAACACCTTCAACTGAAGGTTCTCTTCTGACAGAGCATCTATTAAAATTGAAAGAGCTTTTTTACTCTTTATCGATGCAATCACGAGATATGTATTGAACTTTATTTCTTCATCATCAGATTCTAAAAGAGAACTCAGCAGAGGGAGATATTCATCGCTTACCTTCCCAGAAAGAGAGGAAAATAGTTTTATCAATTCATCTTTTGTTAGATTCCTGGTGAGATCAGAAAGATACTTTAACCCCTTTTCTCTGTCGATTTCAATTATGGCTTTCAGCAAATCAATTTTCAAACTTCTGCTTTCAGAGGAATTAAAAATTTCTTTAAAATCTTCAAGGAGTTCGTGGATATGAAATTCAGAAGAAAGATTGATAAAATAGGGGAGAGTATCCTGGTAAAACATTCTGTCCCTGACAATTTTAATCAGGTAAGATTTAATATCCTCAGTTTCAAATGAGAGTAACTGAACAAAAGCTGTATTTCTGACAGATTCATCAGGGTCATGCAACATTTCAAACAGATATGGTACCGCCTCTTTTCCATAAAGGAGAAGCTGATTTGCCAGTTCAGATCTCACAATGCTTTCGGGATCGGTCATGAAAACGACAACATCTTCAATGGGTGACCCCTTTTCAGTCATCAATTTCACCACATATCTTCTCACAAACTTGTTTGGGTGACCCATTATTCCTTTAATATCTTCAATAATGGAATGTGGATACTTTTTTAAAGCCTGATAGGAGGATTCCTGGAAAAAATCATTTTCGAGAAAAAGAAGAAGTTTCTCAATACACGAAGTTAATCTGAAAAATCCGCATAGCTTTATTCCAGCATTTTTCTCATCAGGGTCACTGCTATTCAAAAGGGCGTCCACAGCTTCATGTAGCTCTTTTCTTGCTCCGAGTGATACAATTTTTTCTTCAGGTAGAAAATTCTCAAGCTCCACTTCTGAGAGACCATCATTCTCGATGATTTTAATCAATGCCTTGAGAAGCTCCTGAATTGATACAACATCCTTTTCTTTTTCCAGAGTTTCTACAAGAACCTGTATTGCCTCACTTCCACCAATATTTCCAAGAGCTTCTATCACTGCAAACTTCAGCATCTCGTCACTCAATAACCTCTTTAAAGGTTCGATTGCTGTCGGATCTTTTAGTTTTCCAAGAACCATAACTGCTGGGTACTGAAGCCAGAAATCCTCGTTGAGCAGAGAGATGAGAAAAGGCACCACATCGGGAGAATTAACTTTGCCCAGTGCTTCTATGGCAGCCTGTGCCACATTTTCATCTGTGTCATAAGCCAGTTTTTTCAGATGGTCCACAGATGAGGGATCCGCAATTTCTCCGAGTGTAACCACTCCATAAAGCCTGATATCTGGATTTGGATTATTGAGCAGTTCAACAAGATAAGGGACCGCTTTTTTACCAAATTTTACAAGTACCTCCATTGCTGCGTTTCTTATATTTGAAAGTTCACTTCCCGGCTTGAGGTAGGATATGAGAAGGGGGATAATTTTTGTCTCAGGCAAATGTGATAACTTGTCTATGAGTTTGCTTCTAACAAGCCAGTGTTCCTGGGGAAGAATGTCCAGTATTTCCTCCAGGTTTGACTCAAGTTCCTCGAGCTCAAGATTTTTTATCTTCTCAAGTTTCCCATTTAGATTCAGCTTCTTAAACTCTGTTACCAGATCACTCATTTTCTTCCAGCTTAAATTTCTGTATCAATCCCATAAGATTTTCAGCCTGCTGAGAAAGATCCTTTGCAATGTTCAGCATTCCTTCCATTGCCTTCAGATTCTCCTGTGCAATACTGCTGATGTTTTCAATGGCATTGAGTACCATCTCAGCTCCTCTTTTTTCCTCCTGGGTAGCTATGGCAACCTCCTCTGTCTGTCTCTTCATCTCCTCCACAGCCTTTATGATCTGAGAACTGCTCTTGGCCTGTTCTTCGGTGGCCTGTTTAACCTGTCTTGTCAATTCATTCATTCTCTCAATGGCTTTGCTGACATATTCAGTGGCTTTCTTCTGGTTTGATGTGGCAATTGCTATTTCTCTCATTATTTCTGAAGTCTTTCTGACCATCTCCTGAATTCTTTTAATAGCTTCTATGGCTGTGTCAGACATTTTGATACTTTCATGTGTTTCCTGCCGTCCAGCTTCTGCTGCATTAACTGCAAGATTTGTTTCCTTTTGAACTTCTCTTATGACTTCTCCAATCTCCTTAGTTGCCTGAACCGACCTTTCAGCAAGTTTTCTTATTTCATCAGCCACCACAGCAAAACCTCTTCCTGCTTCACCAGCTCTTGCAGCCTCAATTGCTGCATTCAGAGCAAGAAGGTTGGTCTGATCTGCAATCTCCTCAATAACCTCCAGAATTTTTCCAATCTCTGAAGATCTTTCACCGAGGGCCTGAATCATCCTGGCTGTATCATCCATTGCCTCGGAAACCTTTTTCATACCTTCAAGAGTTTTCAGGATTGCATCACCGCTGTTTTCTGCTTCCCTCGCAGTTTCCTGACCCAGTTTATCTGCCTGTTCCACATTTGCTGCGACTTCAACAATAGATGCAATCATTTCCTCAACAGAGGATGAAACCTGGTCAACTGAGCTCGATAATTCCAGAGCGTTTTTTGAAACCTGCTCTATGCTTGCTCCCATTTCTTCGATTGCGGAAGAAGTATTTGAGACATTTGCTGATAATCTTTCAGTATTTGCCGCAACAGTCATTATCTGAGCTGCTATCTCCTCCATGGAAGATGAAGTTTCCTCTGCCGACTCAGCCTGAATCTGAGATCCCTTCAAAACTTCCTGGGCGCTTATAAGGATTCTCTCTGATTCATTGGTTACCTTTTCACTTGCGCTTTTCACCTCCATCAGCATTTCATTGAGATTTTCTGCAATGACATTGAATACTCTTCCTATCGTACCTATTTCATCATCAGACTCTATCTCTATATGCTGAGTAAGATCACCTTCTGACATTTTCTGAGCAATACCCACAATATTATCAATTGGTTTCAGAGTTCTTCTTATAACATAGTAAAGAATGCCTATGAGAATAAAAGTGATTAATAAACTGATCAAAAACGAGCTCAGAGTTATATTGGACGTTTTCCTTTCAAGAGTGGCAAGGGAAAACCCAAGTTTCAAAATTCCCCATTTTTTTGATTGTTTCTCCCCCTGGGGTTGCTGTTTGTTTGCAAGAAGATCACCGAGAACCTCGTCTACCTGCTCACTGCTTTCGCCATAAACAGGCATTTGAAAATCAAGATAATCTTTCCCATTTATCGTAATTGTCCTGTGAACAAGTCCAGAGACCTTTTTTATGTTCTTCAGAGAATCCAGCACAGGTTTTTCAAGGGTAGGGTCTTTAAAAAACTTGGCCAGGGGTTTCTTATCTTTATTCAGGATCAAAACATATGCAAGATCTCTCTCAGACGAAACCCCCTTTATCACATTTCCAAGAATGACTGGATCTTCAAGAACAATTCCATATCTTGAACTGTAAGCGATGTTTCTCGCAAGTGAGGCACCTCTTTCTATCAATTCTTCTTTCAAAATGTTCCTCGCCCTCCTGGCAGAGGTGTAACCTAAAATTATCCCTACTACTATCAGTGATAAAGTACCATAAAGGACAACCTTAAATTTTATTGAGTTCAATTTTAGCTTATTCATAGGTTTTGCCCCCTTTTGTTTTTATTGATTTAACTAACTTATCAACCTCAATAATTGCTACGACTTTACCATCTATTTTAGCAAGACCAGAAATAAATTCACTATCAATGCCAAGTCTCAGCTGGGGAGGAGCAGGTTCAATCTCTTCAATGGGAACTTTGGAAACAGAAAATATTCTGTCAACCATGAATGCAACAAGGTGTTCGGTAACTTCAACCACAATAAATTTTTCGTAAGTTGTCTTTTCATCTGAAGGGATGTTAAACATGATTCGAAAATCAAAGACGGGAATTACATTCCCTCTTAAATTTATAACGCCTATCAAGCTCTTACTGCTCCTTGGTACCCGAATAATTTCAACGGGATTGATGATTTCCCTGACATTGTAGATATCAATTCCATAAACCTCCTCTCCTATGGAAAAGACCACCATCTGAATGAGAGCTTCTTCAAAATGAATTGGTTCTTCCAGTATCTCGGGAGGTTCTTCAGGTACAGTTACAGGTTCTCCTGATTCCACCAGCTGCAGAATATCTTCTGCGAGACCGGAAGGGGGAAGTTCAATTTTACCGGATGTTTTTATTTCTGTTGGGGGTGATTTAACCTCTTTTTTAGAAGTTTCCTGTTCGCCCTTTTCTTTTTTTTCTTCTTTTTCTTCAATCTCTGTTTTTTTCTTTTTAGCCTTTCTCCTTAACTCTGAAAATCTGCCCATCAGAGAAACCTCATACTTTTCGAAACCTCTTCTATGATAGTTTCATCAATGACTTTTTTCTCCCTTGCTGCACCCTCCAGAAGAGCCTGTGTGGCAATGTGATTAATCACACGGGGTATACCACCCGATAATTCGTAAATTTTTTCTATAGCCTTATCGGTGAAAATTTCCCATTTTGCTCCTGCTTTCTCAAGCCGAAATTTTATATAGCTTTTCACCTCTTTTTCAGAGAGGGGTGAAAGATGGTATTCAACTCCTATACGCTGCGTAAAAGGTTTGTACGCCCTGTGTTTTAGTCTCCTCACAATTTCAGGCTGACCAACCATTATTATCCCTATAAGATTTTCATCATCCATCTGGAAATTGGACAACACTCTTATTTCGTCAAAAACTTTCTTTGAAGGTATAAGCTGTGCTTCATCTATTATCAGTATGGGATTCACATCTTCCTCATATTTTTCAAATAAAAACTCCTGAATCTGAATATAGAGATCAGATTTAAAATATGCTGGAGAATCGACTTTAAATTCCCTTGCCACCGCTTTCACAAACTGGGTAGGGGAGAGTTGAGGATTAAGAATAAGGGCAATGTCATATTCATCCTCATTTAACCTGTCCATTAAAGTTCTTACAAGAAGAGTTTTACCTGTGCCAATTTCGCCAGTCAGAAGAGCAAGCTCCTTTTCCTCAACCGCGTATTGCAATCTAGTATATGCCTCCTCATACTGTTCGGTCCAGAAGAAAAATTCAGGATCAGGAGTTTTTCTGAATGCGGGCATCTTCAATTTATAGAATTCTGTATACATTTGAGCTCCTTGTATCTTCAGTTTCAGAAAGAATAGCAGTTATATCCAGAATAAGAACCACCCTTCCATTACCCAGAATGGTAGCTCCAGCTATGATTGGAGAATCTATTGTTTCATCAAGAGACTTAATCACAATTTCCTGCTGTCCCACAAGTCTTTCAACCCCCAATCCCAGTTTCTGATCATTTTTCCCCACAATCACCACATATATTTCGTCATTTGCTGAAAGAGGAAGATCAACGATTTCACTCAGGAAAACCAGAGGAATAACACTTCCTCTCAGGAGAAAAACAGTTTTCCCTCTCACAATCCTGATATCACTTTTCCTGATTTTTATTGATTCAAGTACAGCGGATGTTGGTATAGCGTACAATTCATCATGCACCTGCACCATCAGTGCAGTTATGATGGCAAGTGTCAAAGGAATCTTTATTGTAAAAGTGGTTCCCACATCTGGAGCCGTGTTAACTTCTATTGAACCTCCAAGAGATGAAATAACTTCCGCCACCACCTCAAGCCCCACACCCCTGCCAGAAGTAGTTGTTGCAACTTTCCTGGTACTGAAACCGGGTGCAAAAATAAGATTTATTATCTCTCTGTCAGGCGGCCGTTTCCCCCTTTCAATAAGTCCCTTTTCAATAGCTGTTTGATAAACTGATTCAACATCAATTCCTCTTCCATCATCTTCAATGTCTATAATTATAAAGTTGCTCTCCTGCCGGGCAGATACAATAATTTTCCCTGCTGGTTCTTTTCCCTTTTTTATTCTCTCAT
>JALSQH010000238.1 GCA_026985515.1 bacterium | reverse complement strand
CTGTGGTGATGAAAGAAAGAGAACTGCTCCCACGATATCTTCGGGCAAGGCGATTCTCTGAATTGCCTGATTCTGCAACCACTGGTTGAGTATTTCTTCTGATGACCATAGAGCGGTGCTGAATTTTGTTTTCACAAGACCGGGGGCAATGGCATTGACTCTTATACCGAGGGGCCCTGTTTCTTTTGCAAAGATCTTTGTCATCATGATGACACCAGCCTTTGCTATGCCGTAAATACCAAGGCCAGGCGCTGCTCTGATCCCTGCCACAGATGCTATGTTTACGATTACCCCTTTTTCATTTTTCTCCATCCATTTTCTTATGGCAAATTGTGAAGCAAAGAAGTAACCCTTGAGGTCCACTTCAATAATTTTATCCCATGCTTTCTCATCTGCATGGACCATTGGTCCAAAATATGGATTTGTGGCAGCATTGTTAACGAGTATGTCAAGTCTTCCAAAGTGTTCATAGGTTCTCTCAATGAGATTTTTCAGATCCTCCACCTTTCCCGCATGGGCTGGAACCGGCAGTACATTTTCCCTGTTTGAAAATTCCTCCATGGCTTTCTGCTGGTTTTCCATTTTTCTGGATGAAATTACAACCTTTGCTCCAAGTTCATTGAAGGCCTTCGCAATCTCAAGTCCTATTCCCCTGCTGCTCCCCGTTATAACTGCAACTCTGCCTGAAAAATCATAATTCCACTTCATGATTTACCTCCTTCTTCTATGAATGAGAATTCCTCTTTCAACTTAAGAAAAGAGTTGAACTTTTCCAATTTTTCAAGACTGGGGACTATTATATTCTTCTCTTTAATGTGGATGATACCCTTCTTTGCCAGGTCCTTTAGAGCTTCCTTGAGAATAGCTGTGGTTGTGAAGCTCCTTGAATGAAGTTCTGTAGGATCAACAACTATGTTCTCCCTTTCCCCGGTTTCCCTTGCAAGTTGAAGGAGAGCAGTGGTTATTTTCAATTTTTCATCTCTGTAGTTTGCCATTTCAAGGAGAAAGTCAGTTTCTCTTAATCTTTCAGCCATCTTCTTTATCAGTTTTACTGCCACATCGATGTTTTTTCTAAGGAATGCTTCAAAATCTTCTTTACCAATTTTTAATAGCCTCACATCTGTCATTGCCACTGCAGTTGCAGTTCTTGGTTTTCCAGTGAGGACAGCCATTTCCCCAAAGAAATCCCCTCTCTGGAGAATTGCAAGGACCTTTTCCCCATTTTTAACTCTCTTGAGAATCTTCACCTTACCTGAATCTACGAAGTACATCTCTTTCCCCTCATCCCCTTCACGGAAGATAACGTGATCCTTTGGATAGGTTACAAGGAATTTCTCTATCTCACTCATACAATTAAGCTTACTTTAAAGTGGGTGGGTTTGCAAGATGGAGAGAATGAGCTATAATTCCTTCTATCATGGATGGAGAGAGAGCCATTCTGCTTTTTACCTCAAGGGACAGGGAGGGTATAATCTATGCAATAACTGAATTTATCTATAAGAACGGGGGAAATATCCTCGAACTTGATCAGCATGTGGACAGGGAGAATGGACAGTTTTTTATGAGAGTTGAATGGGATTTAAAGAATTTCAGAATTCCTCCAGAGGATATTGATACGGCATTTTCTCCCGTGGGAAGGCGCTTTGATGGAAGGTGGAGAATAGAATTTTCCTCCCACAGAGAAAATGTGGCTGTTTTTGTATCCAAGGAGGATCACTGCCTGAGAGAGATTCTATGGAGGTATAAGCTTGGAGAGTTTCCGATGAATCTGAAGCTTGTTATTTCCAATCACCCAGATCTTGAGGATATTGTTAGAGGAGAGGGAATACCTTTTTTTGTTTTCCCAAAAAATAGAGAAAACAAACTGGAGCAGGAGAGAAAGGAGCTTGCCCTCCTCAGAGAGTATGAGGTTGAGACAGTGATACTTGCAAGATATATGCAGATTCTGACAGGGCAATTTGTTAACCGGTATCCAAACAGGATAATCAACATACATCACTCCTTTCTCCCCGCCTTTGTGGGAAGTAATCCATACAGACAGGCATACGACAGAGGTGTGAAAATTATAGGTGCAACGAGCCACTATGTTACCGAAGAACTTGATCAGGGACCCATCATTGAGCAGGATGTTATAAGAATATCTCACCGAGATTCCCTTGAGGATATAAAGAAAAAGGGAAGAGATCTTGAGAGAATCGTTCTTGCCAGGGCATTAACCTATCATCTGGAGCACAGGATCCTTGTCTATGGAAGGAAAACTGTTATTTTCAGGTAACTTCTGGAAATCTTTCCCCTGTGGAATATAATTTAATCTAAAATTTTCAAGGAGAAGAGTATGAGAAGGAGCAAGTATTGTGGAGAGGTAGGCAGAGAGGATGAAGGAAAAGTTCTGACTCTTCAGGGCTGGGTGCATTCTGCGAGGGATCATGGTGGACTGATATTTGTTGATCTGAGGGATAGAACGGGGATATTCCAGGTTGTATTCAGTCCCGATGTTGATAGAGAGGTTCATGAAGAAGCCAAAAAGTTGAGAAGTGAGTATGTAATCGAAGTTACCGGTCCCGTGACGAGGCGACTCCCTGGGACCGAAAATCCCAGCCTCCCAACAGGGGAGTGGGAGATGTATGCCACAGAGCTGAAAATCCTCAACACTGCGAAGCATCCACCCTTTGAAATTGAAGATGACCTGGATGTTAAGGAATCTCTGAGATTGAAGTACAGGTATATTGACCTTCGTCGACCAAAGATGTTCAGGAATTTTCTTGTCCGCCACAGATTGTATCAGGTTACAAGGAGGTATTTTGACGAAAATGGTTTCATTGAAGTTGAAACTCCATTTCTGACAAAGAGTACCCCTGAGGGTGCAAGAGATTTTCTGGTACCTTCCCGACTCAATCCTGGAACATTTTATGCTCTTCCTCAATCTCCTCAGTTGTTCAAACAGATTCTCATGGTAGCAGGTTTTGACAGATATTTTCAGATAGTTAAGTGCTTCAGAGATGAAGACCTCAGAGCAGATCGTCAGCCCGAATTCACTCAGATAGATGTAGAGATGAGTTTTGTGGAGAGGGAAGATGTTATGGAGGTAATGGAGGGATTGATCTACACGATATTTAAAGAGGTGGCAGGTGTTGAGCTCTCCACCCCCTTCAACAGAATGAGTTACACCGAAGCCATGGAGAAGTACGGATCAGATGCACCAGATTTGAGGTACGAATTGACTCTTAAAAACATCACGGATGTGGCTGGAAGAAGCAAATTTAAGGTATTTGCAGATGTGGTCAGGAATGGAGGTGTTGTTAAAGGGTTAACTGTACCGGGGGGGATTAAATACAGCAGAAAAGAGCTGGATGATTTGACAAACTTTGCAACAGAATTTG
This sequence comes from bacterium, assembly GCA_026985515.1. Classification (GTDB taxonomy): domain Bacteria; phylum JALSQH01; class JALSQH01; order JALSQH01; family JALSQH01; genus JALSQH01. The sequence continues at coordinate 3,534 of JALSQH010000238.1, read as the reverse complement.
GTGCCAAGGGACTTGCATGGGTTAAGTTACAGGAAAATGGGTGGCAATCTCCCATTGCCAAGTTTTTCAGTGATGAGGAAAAGAGAGAAATTGAAAAACTGATGGAGGCTGGCAGAGGGGATCTTATGCTTTTTGTGGCTGACAGCCCGGATGTGGCTAATGATGCTCTTGGAAGGTTGAGGAAAAAGATTGCAGAAAAAGAGGGGATGGTTGATGACAGTAAGCTGAGTTTTACATGGGTTGTTGATTTCCCCCTTTTTGAATGGAGTGAGGAGGAGCAGAGGTGGGTCTCAATGCATCATCCTTTTACGATGCCCTTCGATGAGGATATAGATCTCCTTGAAACTGCTCCAGAGAAGGTGAGGGCTAAGGCGTATGACCTTGTGCTGAATGGGGTGGAGATTGGGGGAGGTAGCATCAGGATTCACCGAAAGGATATTCAGGAAAGAGTTTTCAGAGCCATTGGAATATCTGAAGAGGAGGCACAGTTGAAGTTTGGCTTCCTCCTTGAAGCCCTCGAGTATGGAGCTCCACCTCATGGGGGAATTGCCTTTGGTCTGGATAGACTCGTTATGCTGATTCTCAGGGAAAATTCCATTCGTGATGTTATAGCTTTTCCCAAGACCCAGAAGGGGCAGGACCTTATGTCTGGCGCCCCATCCCCCGTCTCGCCTCAGCAGTTGATGGAGCTTGGAATCGTGGTTAAGAAAAAAACTTGACAGAATTGATAATCTAGGTAAACTAACTAAAAGTTAGGTATGCCTAACTCTGGAGATGGGAAATGACTCTTGCAGATGCCAGACCGGGGAAAAAATATGTGGTGGTTGATATAGCGGGGGGAAGAAGAGTTTATCAGTACCTCTATGATTTGGGGGTGGTGCCGGGAGCAGTGGTTGAAGTTTTATCTTCTTCATTTTTTAGAGGTCCAGTGAGGATAAGGGTGGGGGGAACGGATATTGCTCTTGGAAGGGGTGTTGCTTTAAAGGTAATAGTGAGGGAGGCATAGTGGGTGGGGATGTCTGCTGCACAATAGCCCTGGTTGGTCAGCCCAATTGTGGTAAGAGTACTCTTTTTAATGCGCTTGCGGGATATAAGGCTATTTCTGCCAATTTTCCTGGTGTTACAGTAAAGTATGAAGAGAGTAAATTAACGGTACTTGGCAGAACAGTCAGACTGGTGGATCTCCCTGGAATTTATTCTCTTTCCTCAAAAGATATGGCAGAACGCGAGACGAGAAAGTACCTCCTCTCTGGCAAAGTTGATCTCATCATAAATGTGGTGGATGCCTCAGTTCTGGGGAGGTCCCTGGAGTTGACAATTGAACTCCTTGAACTTGGTCTACCGGTTGTAGTTGCTCTGAACATGATAGATGTAGCGGAGAAGAGGGGAGAAAAAATAGACTTAAAGAGATTATCTGAGGAGCTTGCTCTTCCAGTCTATCCCGTAATAGCCAAGAAGGGGAAGGGGGTAAAAGATTTAATTTATGGTGCCATAAACTGTGTAAACAATGAAAAGTGCAGGGGAAAGCCATTTGAAAGGGAGAAGCCTCTTGAAGTAGCTGTAAAGAAAATAATGGAAGAACTTCAAAAGGATAATATGGTCAGAGAAACCGGCTATCCCCCAAGATTCGTCGCACTCAAAATTCTTGAAGAGGATGAAGAAGTAACAAAATTGTTGTTAAAATTATCCCATGAGGTTAGAGATAACATCCTCTCAATAAAAGAGGAGTTAGAGAATGAACTGGGTGAACCTTCCTATGTAATTGTGAATAACAGCAGGCATGGAATAGCTCTTTCCATATTTGAAAAATGTGTAACCTTTGAAAAGGTTTCCCCCCCCATTGATGACAGAATTGACTCAGTTGTTATGCATCCTGTACTGGGTTACATCATCCTTGCAGCTGTTTTTTACGGTTTTTTCTACCTGGTTTTTAAGGGAGGGGAGCCCCTTGAAGATCTCTTCATGGGATACCTTGATGCTCTGACTGGAAAGCTCTCCTCCTCTCTTGGAGGAACTCTCGGTGGAACCATTCTCATAGGTTTTGTACAGGGACTGGGAGGTGGGATTGCCATAGTGATCCCCTACCTTTTACCATTTTTTATTGGACTTTCCTTTCTTGAAGATACTGGTTATCTTTCCAGGGTGGCTTTTCTAACTGATGCCTTCATGCACAGAATAGGTTTACACGGAAAATCTGTTTTACCCTTTATCCTGGGATATGGTTGTTCAGTTCCTGCTGTTCTTGCAACAAGGACACTTGAATCTGAGAGAGACAGAATACTCACTTCCATACTTGTCACCATGATACCCTGTTCCGCCAGAACTACGGTTATTTTTGGCCTTGTGGGTTACTTTGCCGGTCCACTTGCTGCACTCTCACTTTACTTTTTGAACCTCATCGTGATTGGAATAATAGGCAGAATTCTTCTTGCCTATTATCCTGAAGTTACACCCGGAATGATTCTTGAGATTCCGAAGTACAACCTTCCCTCTCTGAAAATAGTGTGGTTCAAGACCTGGTTCAGATTGAAAGAGTTTATTTATGTTGCCATTCCTGTAATGATGGTGGGTTCAGGAATACTCAGCATTCTTGAATATTATCATCTGGCACCTGTTATAAACTCCGTTCTGGCTCCCTTTACATCATGGCTGCTTGGTCTGCCGAAAGAAGTTGGTCTCACTCTCATTTTTGGAATTTTCAGAAAAGAGCTGACTCTCATCATGCTTTTTCAGGCGTTTGGTGTGAAACTTGAACAGATTAAAAATGTCATGACTTTTCAGCAAATGCTGGTTTTCTCCACCTTTGTCATGTTCTATGTGCCATGTATTGCCACTCTTGCTGCCCTCTGGAAGGAAATAGGAAAAAAAGGCGTGGCCGTAACTGTCATTGTCACCACTCTTGTCGCGACGGTGGTTGCCCTGTTTGTCAGATTGATCACATTTCCATTCTTTTAATGCCAAAATGTCAATTCTCTTATCATAAGTAACTTTTTGTCAAAAATGTGTCTGTCTGTAATACCCTGAAAATAAAGTATTTTCTTGCGCTGTTTTGGTCTCACTTTTGCTCTATAGAATCAGGAAGCTGGAATTGAGGAGGTGACTTGATGGCGAAGAAAATTTCAAGAAGAAGTTTTTTGAAAGGAATGGCCATTGGTAGTGGTGCCCTTCTTGTCCCTGTAAAGGGTAATGCCCTTTCCTCCAAAAGTGTTAAATGGTATGGAAAGGTTAAAACTGTTCCCACCTTCTGTGAGATGTGTTTCTGGAAGTGTGGTGTGATAGCGAGGGTAAAAAATGGAAGAGTGATAAAGCTTGAAGGAAATCCCGAACATCCACAGAATTACGGAAAACTGTGTGCAAGGGGTAACTCCGGGATCATGCTACTTTATGATCCCGACAGGCTGAAGTACCCCCTCATACGTGTAGGTAAAAGGGGAGAGGGGCGGTTCAGGAGGGCTTCATGGGGTGAGGCCCTTGATCTCATTGCAAAGAAGATGCAGGAGATTAAGGAGAAGTATGGGCCTCACTCCATGGCCT
>JALSQH010000237.1 GCA_026985515.1 bacterium | reverse complement strand
TGAGGGATCATCCTGAGGAGTTGAGGAGAGTTTCGGAGCGATTAAAAAGGGTGGCAGAGGAAGAAAGCTGGGAAAGAAGAGCGGAGTTTGTGGTGAGGACTCTTCTTGGATAAGTTTTGTGCTAAAGGTATGATGGGGAAAAGGAGCGGATCAGGAGGGGGATTGAGAGGTTGAGAAAAAAGGCAGGTGAAATTGGGGCATCTATATTTGTTGGAGAGTGGGGCGCTCTTAATGAAATGAAAAATGCTTCCAGGTATGTGAGGGATAATCTTGAATGCTTGAAAGAAATGAAGATTGACTAGGCTGTGTGGAACTTTTCACCCTATAATGATAAATGGAATATGGAGAGAGCTTCCATAGTTGATGAGAATCTACATCCCACCGATGCGGGGAAACCATTCTTTGAATTGAAAGGGAGTATATGTGATTGACAAACTCCCCCGTAGGGTTATAATAATCAATAGAAAACAAGGAGGTGAGACAATGCCCTGGGGTGATGGAACTGGTCCCTGGTGGGCAAGAGGCCGCTGGTGGAGAGGATGGGGCTGGCATGGTGGCTGGCACCATGGATGGGGCTGGGGATGGAGGCATGGACCATGGTGGCTTGATTATTATGACTATCCCGATTACTGGTATGATTATGATTACTATCCCACAAAGGAAGAGGAAAAGGCATTTTTGAAGGGTCAGGCTGAAAGATTGAGAAGAGAACTTGAAAGAATTGAAGAAAGATTGAAGGAATTAGAATAGCCGTCCGTCCCTCTCCCTACCACGTATGAGGGGGGAACGTGGTTCCCCCCTTTTTTTATAACCGGAAAAGGAAGTGGAAGATGGAGACCTATGTTTATCTCATTCGCCATGGAGAGTCTGAAGGGAACAGAGAAGGTAGATTCAGGGGAGGAGAAGATTTTCCTCTGAGTGAAGAGGGAAAATTACAGGTAAAAAAACTTGGTGAAGCACTCAAAGATAGTGGAATCTCTCTTATTTACACAAGCCCTCTCATCAGAGCCTATGATACTGCGAAGGCTGTTTCTGAAACGACAGGAGCAAAAATTATTGTTGAGCCGGCTTTCAGAAGCATATCTCTTGGGGCATGGGAGGGAAAGACCAGGGAAGAAATAGAGAGATTGTATCCTGAAGAATTTAAACTATGGCTCACCTATCCTGAAAAATTGAGGATGCCAGGGTTTGAACCAATTCCTTCACTGAGGAGGAGGGCCACAGGGGCTCTCAACAGAATTGTCAGGGAAAACCCAGGTGGGAAAATTGCTGTGGTGAGTCACACAGCTGTTCTAAAAGTCATTTTTGCTGGAATTCTCGGGTTGAAGCCACCATACTTCTGGAAAGTTCAGTTTGCCACTGCTTCCTATTCATTAATAAAATATCGGGAAGATAGGGGATATTCTGTGGTTTTTCTGAATTACACCCACCATCTCAGGGGGGTAGGTGAAGAATCTCCCACGGTGTAATTAAATTTTGATGTGTTCCCTGGAAAGGATAAATCTTGTGTAGTTGTATGTCTCCTCCACAAATTCTTCTGGCAGTTTGTTGTAAACGGTTTTTTCGAGAACTGTATCAATGATTATTCGTGAAATATCTGAGTCAGATAATCCCCTGCTTTTTAAGTATTCCACCTTTTCCTCGGTGAGATGTGCACTGCCAGCTGAGTGAGAGAGAGTAACTTCATCTTCTTCTGTGTAGAATCCAGGCAGAAAAGTTTTATCTGCGCCACTGGAGAAGTCCATTGAATAAGACTCAATTTCCACAGTTGCTCCCTTTGCGCCTCTGAGCACCTTTGCAATGTAGATAGCCCTGCTTGTTCCGTTTCCCAGAGCAAAATCTGCGCTGTTGATTTTCACATCCACCCTTTTCCCGCCCACTGTGACTTCTGTCCAGCTTCCCCTGTAATTTTCCCTTCTGTGGAGAAAGCCAATTTCATCAAAGAGGATCTTTGAGTCGTCACCGGCGGTGAATTCCCACTTTATTCCAAGGTCTTTTCCTGGATCAAAGATAACTCCAGAAATGGCAAGAACGCTTTTCTTTCCAGCTCTTATCTTTACATTATTTCGAGCTGCAGTTTCCATATCATAACTGAAGAGAAGCGCAACATCTCCCCTTGCATTTTCCTCCAGTTCCACTTCGATGTTGCTTGTCATTGCAGTGGTTTTGAAAAGCTTTGGTACTGGTCCTCCAATCACCACTGTACCCGTGGATCCTCTTCTGAAAGTTATTTTTATGTTTTTGTGTGGCTGAAGGGCGCACTCAGAGAGACAGGAAAGGTAAAGGGTTGTTGAAATTTCCCTGTCAGGTGGGAATTCTATTTTTAATTTTGAAGAATTTTCATCCTTCTCTTCTTCGAAAGTCACACCTTCCTTCAGCAGAGTATCCCTTAGCCTTTTATATCTGGGGGGAAGAGTGGTGCCGAGACCGACGGTGAAATTCCACTCATCTTCAGGGATACCCATCACCCTGAGGAGATCCTTTGTCTCATCTGGTATTTCCTTTATCTCCCTGATTCTTTCTTCCATGTGAGGTTTTATTACTTCCTCAATTTTCATGCACCACCCCTTTCAGCAAGAATGTAGGCCATTTTTCTTATCTCCGCAGAGAATTCAAATGGAATCATCTCTGCAACCGGGTCTATGTAACCCCTGAGAACGAGAGAAAGGGCTTCTTCTTCAGTTAATCCTCTGCTCCTCATATACTCAATGATCTGTTCCTCTATTTTACCCACAAAGGCCTCGTGCTCCAGCTGGGATGTTCTGTTTTTTGATCTTATGAGGGGATAGGTTGAATGGATGGCTCCATCATTCAGAAGCAGTCCCGTGCACTCAATGTGCCCCAGGGAATTATCAGCTGTCTCTTTTGCCACAATGGATGTATAGGAATTGCTGATGCCACTGTCCTTTACAACACCTTTGGTGTTGATTATGCCCCCCGTCTCGGGAGCTTCAAGATAGATTTTTATTACATCATCCAGATAACCCTGACCCCTTACAAAGGAAATACTGTAAACCTTTGCCTTTGCTCCCTTTCCTTTTAAAAATATCTCTTCATACCTTCCTGAGGATTTTCCAGTACCTAAAATTGCCACCACAACTTCAATTTCTCCACCTTCTTCCACAACAACCCTTGTATAGGGCCTTGTATGTACATAACCGGGCCAGTTTTGAAGAACCACCACTTTTGCTCTGGCGTTTTTCTTTACATACACCTCTGTGGCACCAAGATGGGCAGAAAATCTTGAGAGAATGGGAGCCGTACATCCCTCAATCAGGGTGGCACTGCTTCCCTCTTCAAGTATAAAGAGTGCATGGTCAGCCTGTGCAAGTTTCGATTCTGTTATGAGAAAATATGTGTGAAGTGGCTGGGGAATGTGTACACCCTTTCCAATTTTCAGAAAAACTCCACCATTCCAGTACGCCGTGTGATAGGCTACTATTTTGTTTTCCCTGTATGGCATCAATTTAAAGGCGTATTCTCTTGCTTCATCCAGAGTTTTGAGAGCCTCCCTCAATGGAAGCAGTGTGACTCCCAGTTTTTCAAAGTAACCTTTTAGGGAGGAGGTACTCGATGCCGTATCAACCTGAATCATTCCCAGCACAAGGGGCCATTCCCTCTCAGGAATACCCATTTTGGTAAGCATGTTTCTTATTTCCGGAGGTATATTTCTCGGATCCTTTATGTCAGGAAGTTCAATATCACCCTTTCCCAGAGGATCATACTCTTCAAGATTGACAGGCTTTATCTCTTCTGGAAATGGTGCAGAATCGATAAAAGATTCTGCTTCTTCTCTGATTTTTATAAGCCATTCCGGTTCTCCAGCCTGTTCACCCAGTTTTCTTGCGAAGTTCCACATGTTAACTCCCGAAACCCTCTTTTTCTATTCTATGGACAAGCTCCGGACCACCTGTTGCCCTTATTTCCCCATCCACCAGAATATGTACCATGAAATTTGAAGGAAGCTGTGAAAGTATCCTTGCTGAATGAGTGATTAGAAGCACTCCTGCTTTTCTGCTGAGAATTTCGTTTATGGTTCCAGCGATGAATTTGAGGGAGTCAACATCCACTCCAGAATCAGGTTCATCAAGGACTGTGTATGATGGCTTCAACAGGAGAAGCTGTGCCATTTCTGCTCTCTTCTTTTCTCCCCCTGAGAATCCCTTATTCACGTCCCTTTTCAGAAATTCTTCATCAAGTCCAACTTTTCTGAGAATTCCCTTTATTCTCTTTTCATCGGGATCCAGTCCATGTGCTTCAAGGACTGATTTCAGAAATCTCATGTAGTTGACCATGGAAATTTCTGGAGGAGACTGGAATGAAACAAAGATTCCCTTTTTTACCCTTTCCTCAGGTGGTAAATTCTGTATCTCCTCTCCATCCAGGAGAATCTTCCCCCTGACTATTTTGTATCTTTCTGATCCAAGAATGGTATTTGCCAGGGTGCTTTTTCCGCTTCCATTAGGTCCCATCAGTACATGAAGCTCACCAGGTTTAATGGTCAGATTAATATTTTTGAGACGTATTTCACCTGTTTCGGCAATTGCAACATCAAGGTTTTCCAGTTTTAACATATTTCCTCCTCAGTCTTCTATGAAGTCCTTGAGATCTTTTCCAATTTCAGGGGAGCGGAGTTTTCTTATCGCCTCTGCCTCTATCTGTCTGATCCTTTCCCTGCTGAGGTTAAAGTACTGTCCAATTTCCTCAAGGGTGTGTTCCTTTTCTCCCCTGAGACCAAATCTCATCTCTAAAATCTTTGCTTCCCTTTCAGTCAGGAGTGAGAGAAGCTGAAGAGTCTTTTCGGATAGCTGCTTGCTGACCGTTGCTTCAAGAGGAGTTGGTGTTTTTGTATCAGGAACGAAGTAGGCAACGGTATTTTCCTCTCCTTCACTGATGGGCTCATCAAGGGAAATGGGTTCTTTGACAAGTTTTTTGATCTCTTTTATTCGCTCGACTGACAATCCTGTTCTTTCGGCAATTTCTTCCTCTGTGGGTTCTCTTCCCAGCTCACTGCTCAATTCCCTTGAAACATTGAGAATATTGTTGATAATATCCAGCATATGAACAGGTATCCTGATTGTTCTTGCTTTATTTGCAATGGCACGTGTTATTGATTGTCTTATCCACCATGTTGCGTATGTGGAGAATTTGAAGCCTTTGCTGAAGTCAAATCTCTCCACTGCTTTGATTAATCCGAGGTTTCCTTCCTGAATCAGGTCGTTCAGAGTTAATCCCCTTCCAACATACTTCTTTGCAATTGAGATAACAAGCCTCAGGTTAGCCTGCATCAGCTCATTTCTTGCCTCTCTGATTCTTGCCTCTGCTTCCTTGAGCTTATTAAGAAATTCCTGAAATTCCTCTTCAGTTGTGCCAAGTTTCTCAAGTATCTCCTTAATTGCATTTTCACTGTTTCTGATTTTCTGTTTCCAGATTATTTTTTCATCCTCATCGATTCTGTTGCTTGCCAGTTTGGTCTTGTAGAATTCTATTTCCTGATGGGCCTTTCTGATTTCAGAGTCATACATTTTTATTTCAGTGATAACTTTGTCCAGGAAATCTCTGTTAAATTTTATTTTTCCCAGAAGTTTTCTTATGGATTCTTCCTTCTTCTGAAGTTTTTTCTCATACTCCTTTTTCTTTTCTTCAGATGTCTCATGTTTGATCTTTTCTTTCAGTCTGTTGGCTTCTTCCCTCCGCTTGATTAATCTTTCTATTAGATGAAGAACATCCTCAATCTGATCCTCACTTATTCTTGCCTCTTCTTCGTCACTCAGCTCAATGAGGTTTCTCAGTTTGATCTTGTTCCTTGCCAGTTTATCTTTTTCCTCTTTGAGTCGCATCATGAAGAAGTTGTTTGTGGTGAGAATGGAGATTATCTCCTTTTCACCTTCCTTAATCTTTTTGGATAATTCGATTTCCTTCTCGTGGGAAATAAGGGGAATTTCCCCCATTTCTTTAAAGTAGAGGCTTACGGAGTTGAGATTTTTGGAATCAATCTCAGATTCATACAGATCAGGTGTCTCCCCCTCAATATCCATTGTGAGGTCATTTAAAGTAAAGAAATCCTCCTCCACAGGATAGAAGTCTCTCTCCAGTTCTTCAAGAAAAGGACTCTCCTCAAGTTCCATTTCTTCAGGCAAATCTTCCATTTCTATGTCGAGATCAATTTTCTTTTTTTTCTTTTTTTCGCCCTTTTTCAGGGTTTTTCTTGCCATATTTCACCACTCCCTTCTGCTTACCTTCTTTTTTGACAATCTTTCCCCTCCCTTGTTCCAAAACATTACCAATCTACTATACTATTATAATCCTCCCTGAAATTTTTTCAAAGAAAAATTTTTTAAAAATCCACAGAGGGAGTTGCAATGAGTTCCAGCATCTCCTTTACGGCCCTCTCAAATCCAACAAAAACAGCCCTTGCCACAATGCTGTGACCGATGTTGAGTTCTTCAATCTCCTCTATGGCAGCTATTGGCCTAACATTCCGGTAGTTTAAACCATGCCCTGCATGGACATCAAGTCCCAGTTTTCTCCCCAGCCTGGCCATATCTCTGATCCTCTCCCATTCTTCACGCATAAGTTCCCTCTTTTTTGCCTCTGCATACCTTCCCGTGTGAAGTTCAATGGCATCGACACTTATTTTGTGAGCAGCCTTAACCTGTTCTGGATCGGGATCAATGAAAAGGCTTACAACTATTCCTGCTTCTTTCAATACCCTTATCCTTGACTGAAGGGCGTTGAAGTGAGATACAACATCAAGTCCGCCCTCTGTGGTAATTTCCTCTCTTCTTTCGGGAACCAGTGTGACCTGATCAGGCTGAACATTGAGGGCTATTCTTACCATTTCGTCCACTGGCGCCATTTCCAGATTGAGTCTTGTCTTCACAATTTTTCTGAGGAGTTCCAGGTCCCTGTCCTGAATATGTCTTCTGTCCTCCCTAAGGTGACACACAATACTTGTGGCTCCAGCCTGCTCGGCGAGA
>JALSQH010000236.1 GCA_026985515.1 bacterium | reverse complement strand
GAAATACAGATCAAATATTCCAAAATATGCGGAATTTGTGTTTGAGGTGGTTGATCCCACTTTTTCCAGGAGAGCAGCAGAAAACAGGGATAATGGCATTCACAATGTTATTGTGGGTGGATGGAGTTATGGGCAGGGTTCCAGTAGAGAGCATGCTGCTATCTGTCCTGCATTCCTTGGAGTCAAAGCTGTTATTGCCAAGACCATAGAGAGGATTCACCAGGCCAATCTCTGCAACTTTGGAATCACCCCTCTACTTTTTATAAATGAGTCTGACTACGATGAGATTGACCAGGGTGATGAGCTGGAAATAAAGGGTCTGAGAGAGGCCATTGCATCTGGCGCTGAAACAGTTAAAGTGTTGAACAAAACAAAGAATAAGGAGTTCGAAGTTAAGATTTATGCTACGAAGCTCCAGAGGCAGTATCTCCTTGAGGGAGGAAAATTACCCTACACCAAGAAACTGATTGAAAAGAGAATGAAAGAAAAAGGTGAAATTTAAATAGGAGGATATATAATGGCAAGAAAGAAAATAGCACTTGTTGGTGCCGGTCAGATAGGCGGCACAATGGCTTTTCTTGCAGCGATCAAGGAACTGGGTGATGTAGTCCTTGTAGATATACCATCCAAGGAGGGGGTGGCAAAGGGAAAAGCACTGGACATTAAGGAGTCTACACCAATTTTGGGAACAGATATTGATCTTACTGGTACCAGTGACTACAGGGACATTGAAGGAGCTGATGTTGTAATTGTTACTGCTGGTCTCCCCAGAAAGCCCGGTATGAGCAGAGAGGATCTTCTCGAAGTTAACACAAAGATTATGCTCAATGTTTCTTACAACATAGCAAAATACGCTCCAGATGCATTTGTAATCGTCATTTCCAATCCTCTTGATGCTATGGTATGGTTGATGAAGTATATGACAGGTTTTCCCAAGAATAAGGTAATTGGTCAGGCTGGAATTCTGGACACCTCAAGATTTAAAGCATTTGTGGCTATGGAGCTGGGTGTTTCTGTGAGGGAGGTTCAGGCTCTTGTCCTTGGAAGCCATGGTGATGACATGGTTGCTGTTCTCAGTCAGTCAACTGTTGCAGGTGTACCCATTAAAAAATTGATTCCGCCGGATAGATTGCAGGCCATTGTGGAGAGAACCCAGAAAGGTGGAGGTGAGATTGTAAAGTTGCTTGGTACAGGGAGTGCTTTCTATGCTCCTGCTGCTGCTGCCATTGAAATGGCTGAGGCATATCTCAAGGATGAGAAGAGGGTGCTCTCCTGCCACGCTTACCTCGAAGGTGAGTATGGTGTGAATGGTTACTTTGTCGGTGTGCCTGTAAAGATTGGAGCCAACGGAATTGAAGAGATAATCGAAGCTGAAATGGATGAGGAAGAAAGAAAAGGTTTTGAAAAATCTGCAAATCATATTAAAGAAGTGGTTGAGGAACTGAAGGAACTTCTCAAAAAACTGGCCTCAGCAGATTCACTGCCAGAAGGATTGACAGAGGAAGTCTGGGAGGCATTAAAGAAGAAGGTTAACGGGTAAGTACGAAAAGGGGGCATAAGCCCCCTTTTTTAGTGTCAACTTTTAACAAGGGGCATAATTATGCCAGTTAGAGAAATAGATGTAAGCGAAATCACAAAGGCCATTAAAGAGATGTCAATGGAGGCGAACTATTATTTGCCTGATGATGTGATAAAAAAACTTGAGGAAGGGCTTAAAATTGAGGTTTCTCCTGCTGGAAAAGCTGTATTACAGCAGATACTCGAGAATGACAGAATCGCTGCAGAGGAACAGCTTCCCGCCTGTCAGGATACGGGTCTTGCAGTTGTTTTCCTTGAAATTGGTCAGGATGTCCACTTTGTTGGTGGAAATCTCATCGATGCCATAAATGAAGGAGTCAGGCAGGGATATCAGGAAGGGTATTTGAGGAAGTCAACATGTCATCCATTCACCAGAAAGAATATCGGAGACAACACTCCGGCAACTGTCCACATAGAGATCGTACCGGGAGATAAGGTTAAAATCATTTTTGCTGCCAAGGGTGGCGGAAGCGAAAATATGAGCAGGGCAACCATGTTGAAACCAGCTGATGGCTGGGAAGGTGTAAGAGATTTTGTGGTGAGAAGAGTTATTGAAGCAGGTCCCAATCCCTGTCCCCCCATAATTGTGGGTGTGGGAGTTGGTGGTACCATTGAAAGGTCAGCCTATCTTGCAAAAAAGGCTCTCATGATACCTGTGGGTGTAAGGAATCCTGATCCTGAAGTTGCCAGGTATGAGGAAGAGCTACTTGAACTTATAAACAAAACAGGTGTTGGTCCCCAGGGTCTTGGAGGAAAGTTTACAGCTCTTGATGTTCACATGCTTATGGAACCTGTTCACATTGCAAGCTTACCAGTTGCTGTTAATATTCAGTGTCACATGTCAAGGCATAAAGAGAGAATAATTTAACCTCAAGAAGAAGAGGTGTAAAATGACCGAATATAAGAGATTGACCACTCCCCTGACTGATGAGGTTGTTGCAGACCTCCATGCAGGGGATAATGTTTTAATTTCAGGGATTATTTATGTGGGTAGAGATACTGCCCACAAGAGAATGGTTGAGGCTATAAAAAAAGGTGAGCCTTTACCCTTCGATATTAAAGGTGCAGTCATCTACTATGCAGGGCCCGCACCTGCAAAGCCCGGCTATCCTATTGGTTCTATAGGTCCCACAACAAGCTACAGGATGGACCCCTATGCTCCGATTCTCATTGAGCTTGGCCTCAAAGGAATGATAGGAAAGGGTTCCAGGTCGAAGGAAGTCAGGGAAGCCTGTGTCAAATACAAGGCTGTCTATTTTGCTGCTACAGGCGGAGCAGGAGCTCTTCTTGCAAGAAGAGTAAAATCGGCAAAAATAATTGCCTATGAGGATCTTGGTCCAGAGGCTCTCAGGGAACTTGTTGTTGAAGATTTTCCGGCGGTGGTTGTTGATGATATTTATGGAAATGATCTCTACGAGATTGGACAGTCAAAGTACAGGGAAATAGAGCTTTAAGTCATAAGGAGGTAGTGCCATGTCACTCTATATGTCACCAAAGTATAAAGAACAGGTCCTCGACAGAAAACGCTGGTTCGAGTGGGATTACAAGTGGTTCTGGGGTTCTTTTGCGTGGGTTCTTCATAGACTTTCTGGATGGGCTCTCGTTTTTTACCTGTTGCTCCACATCTGGGTTATCCATCATCTTTCAAGGGGACCGGCTGCCTTTGATCAGGTAATGCAGGCTGTTGGAACGCCCCTCTTCAAGGTTCTCGAAATTGGTTTGTGGGGAGTTATTGTGTATCATGCCTTCAACGGAATGAGAGTCATTATAGTGGACTTCTGGCACGGGTCGAAGTATCAGAAGCAGCTGTTTTTCATCGTCCTTTTTCTCTTTGTGGTACTGTGGGTTGGTGGCGGAATAATTATGGCTCTTCATATGATCCATTAAAGGAGGTAGAAAATGAGTTTCAAATCAAGTGGAAATAGTGGAGCATTTGCATGGTTTTATCAGAGGATCACAGGTATCTTCCTCTTTGTGATCCTTTTACTTCACTTTACCATAATGCACTTCACCGGAACCGGTGAAATAACCTACGAAAATATTGTGGGGAGACTGAGTGATCCCTACTGGAAGATGCTCGATCTGAGTTTCGTGGTATTTGCCCTCTATCACGGGCTCAACGGAATATGGATGGCTATTCAGGATTATGTCAGGAGTGAGGGCTGGAGAGCTGTTATTTATACCATTCTTGTGCTTGTTGGAGTTTTTCTCTTTTTCCTTGCAGCGGTAACATTGATTCCTTTTGGATTAAAATAAGGAGGTAGGCAAAATGATACACTTTCACTATCATGATGTCATCATCGTCGGCGCCGGTCTGGCGGGGACAAGGGCTGCTGTTGAGGTGGCACCGGTTGCCGATGTTGCAGTAATATCAAAAGTATTTCCGACAAGGTCCCATTCAACTGCTGCTCAGGGTGGAGCGGCAGCAGTGCTGAATAACAACCTTAAAAGAGGAGTTGATACCTGGTTACTCCACATGTTTGATACTGTTAAAGGAAGCGATTACCTGGCTGATCAGAACATTGTTGAGTATTTTGCAAAGGAGGCTCCCAAGGCCATAATCGAGATGGAGCACTGGGGAACTCCTTTTTCCAGGATGCCTGATGGAAGGATTTCCCAGAGGGATTTTGGAGGTCATCAGAGGACCAGAATAGCTCATGCTGCTGACAGAACAGGTCATGCTCTTCTTCACACTCTCTTTGAGCAGAGCATAAGGCTCGGAGTGAAGTATTATCCTGAGTTTTTTGTTATGGATCTGATTCTGGATGAAGAGGAAGGTGATTATGTTGTCAGGGGAGTTGTTGCCTACGATATAAGAACGACAGAACTCCACATCTTTCAGTCAAAGGCTGTAATGCTTGCAACAGGTGGTGGAGGAAGGATTTACAAGATTACAAGTAACGCCCATGAGTACACAGGTGACGGTTTTGGAATGATATACAGAAAGGGTCTGCCTCTGCAGGATATGGAATTTCCTCAGTTTCATCCCACGGGGCTCTATCCTCTCGGAATTCTTATTACAGAGGGTGTCAGGGGAGAAGGTGGATATCTTATAAATAGCAAGGGTGAGAGATTCATGGAGAGATACGCTCCTGACTTCAAAGACCTTGCTCCAAGGGATGTTGTTTCCAGAGCAATCTACACGGAAATCATGGAAGGAAGAGGCGTTGGACCAAAGAAGGATCATGTCCTTCTCAAGATTGATCATATTGGGAAAGATGCAATTATGGAAAAACTTCCTGAAATCTGGAAATTTGCAAAAACATATACAGGTGTTGATTGTACAAAAGAACCGATTCCTGTTATGCCCACAATGCACTACATGATGGGTGGAATCCCAACTCATCATGAGACAGGTGAGGTTGTTGCTGATGTTGGTCCTGATGGTGAGGTTTCAAAGGTTGTGAAGAGGCTTTACGCAGGCGGCGAAGCAGCATGTGAATCACTCCATGGTGCAAACAGGCTTGGAGCCAATTCAATGACAGATACCATTGTGTTTGGAAGGAGAGTTGGTAAACACATGGTAGAAATACTTGATACAATAAAAATAAAGGATCTTCCGGAGGATGTTGGTAAGGAGCAGGAGGAGAAGATAAAGGCTATCCTTTCAAGAAACAGTGGTGAAAAGGTGAGTAAGCTGAGAGAAGAACTGCAGGAGACCATGTGGGAGAATGTCTCTGTTTTCAGAACTGAGGAGAAGTTGATCAAGGCTCTTGATAAGATAAAGGAACTGCAGGAGAGATATAAGAATGTCTATGTTGAGGATAAGAGTACCACTTTCAATATGGAGCTGAAGGAAGCACTGGAACTTGAAAATATGTTGAACTATGCCGAGGCCCTTGTAGCTTCTGCCCTCTTCAGGAAGGAGAGCAGGGGTGCACACTCAAGGGTTGATTATCCTAATAGAGATGATGAGCATTTTCTCAAGCACACACTGGCGTTTAAGCAGGAAGGCAAGGAACCTCTTATTAAACAGAGAAATGTTGTTATTACCAGATTTCCACCCCAAGAAAGGAGGTACTAAAAGTGAAGGCCACATTTAAGATATTCAGATATGATCCCGATAAAGATAAGAAGCCATATTACAAAGAGTATACCCTTGATGTCGAGCCAAATACAGTTCTGCTTGATGTGTTGAATGATATAAAGTGGCATTATGATGGGACTCTCACCTTCAGACGCTCATGCGCTCATGCTATCTGTGGTTCCTGCGGTATGACAATTAATGGTAAAAACAGACTCGCATGTCAGACTCTTATAAAGGACCTTGATACAAGTAAGCCTATTAAAATCGAGCCATTGAAGAGCTATCCAGTTATAAAAGATCTTGTGGTTGATATGAATAAGTTCTATGAAAAGATGTTCAAAGTAAAGCCTTATCTCGTAAATGATAATCCACCTCCAGGAAGAGAGTTTCTCCAGACTCCGGAGGAACAGAAACTCATTGATGAAGCATATTCCTGTATCTGGTGTGGTTGCTGTACAAGTTCATGTCCTTCTTTCTGGGCTGATGATGATTATCTTGGTCCAGCTGCACTCCTTAAAGCGTACAGGTTTATCTTTGATACCAGGGACACTCTGACTGAAGAGAGGTTGAGGATCGTAAATGACGCTGATGGTGTATGGCGATGCCATGTGATTTTCAACTGTGTGGAGGCATGTCCAAAGGAGATCAATATTACCGAGTACATTTCCAGGTTGAAGTTGAAGGTTGTGACAAGCAAGCTGTAAAAATTGTTGAACGATAATTTTTAAATTGTATAATAAATCTCTTATCTTGATTCAGGAGGTTGAAAAGTGAAGATACATGAGTATCAGGCCAAGGAATTATTGAAAGAGTTTGGTGTTCCGGTACCAGCAGGTAAACTTGCCTATACTCCGGAAGAGGTAAAGTATTACACCAAACAGCTTGGTGGTAAGGCAGTTATCAAGGCCCAGGTACATGCAGGTGGAAGAGGGAAGGCTGGTGGAGTAAAAATTGCGAAGTCTCCTGAAGAGGCTTATGAAATTGCAAAACAGATGATAGGAATGAAGCTGGTAACCCATCAGACGGGGCCAGAGGGCAAGATAGTTAGAAAGGTCCTTGTAGAAGAGGCGATGGAGATTGTTCAGGAGCTTTATCTTGGAATGGTTATTGACAGATCTGCTTCCAGGATTGTCATCATGGCCAGTGAAGCTGGCGGAATGGAAATAGAGGAGGTTGCTGCCAAAACACCTGAAAAGATCCACAAGGTTTATGTAGATCCTGCTGTTGGTTTTTCCCCTTACATGGGGAGAAAATTGGGGTATGATATGGGGCTTGATAAGGATCAGGTAAAGAAATTCACAAGTTTTGTAAGTGGACTTTACAATCTCTTTGTGGCAAAGGATGCATCCCTTGCGGAAATTAATCCCCTGGTAATAACCGGTGACGGAAGATTGCTTGCTCTTGATGCAAAGATAAACTTCGACGATAACGGTCTTTTCAGAC
>JALSQH010000235.1 GCA_026985515.1 bacterium | reverse complement strand
GTTTTCTGATTGCCCTTCCCCTGTGGCTGATTCTATCCTTCTCCTCAGGGGAAAGTTCGGCCATTGTTCTGCCATACTCTGGCAGATAAAAAAGCGGATCATAACCAAAACCCTCCTCTCCTCTCGGCTCAAGAGTTATGACTCCATCAACTCTACCCGTAAATGTAACGCACCTGCTGTCATAACAGAAGGCGACGCAGCAAAAATAGTAAGCACTCCTCTGATTTTCAGGTAACCGGGAAACAAGCTTAAGCAATTTTTTATTATTCTCCTCATCAGTGGCATTTTCTCCTGCAAACCTGGCAGAATATATACCCGGACTATTTCCCAGAGCAGGAACAACAATCCCCGAATCATCACTTATGACAGGAAACCCGGTAATATCATGGGGAAATCTTGCTTTTATCAGGGCATTTTCGCAGAAAGTTTCTCCCACCTCTTTTATATTCCATTCAAAACCTATCTCATCGAGGGTCACAAGATTGATTGAATCAATTATTCTTTTAAATTCCCTCAACTTTCCCCGATTTCTGGTAGAAAGTACAAAGATTTTTTTACCCACTCTTCAGCACCTCTTTCTGAATTTCTACAAGTTTCTGGATCCCTGACCATGCAAGGTCAAGCATACTGTTTAACTGATCCCTTGAAAATGTTTTCTCCTCTGAGGTACCCTGAACTTCAATATACTCTCCTCTCTCATTCATTACAATGTTCATGTCCACAGACGCCCTGAAATCCTCTTCATAATTGAGGTCAAGCAATATTTCTTCATCCACAATTCCTACACTGACGGCAGCAATGTTGTAGAGAATGGGGTCCTCTTCAATTATTCCATCCTTCAACATATTGTTTACAGCTATTTGGAGAGCAACAAATGCACCTGTTATTGAGGCTGTTCTCGTACCCCCATCCGCCTGAATTACATCGCAATCAACCCATAGAGTTTTTCCAGGAATTTTCCTCAGATCAAGTGCCGCTCTGAGAGAACGACCAATAAGTCTCTGTATTTCGTGGGTTCTTCCGGCCACTCTTCCTCTGGTTGATTCTCTGACACTCCTTGGTCTTGTGGATGAAGGCAAAAGAGAGTACTCAGCAGTTAACCATCCCTGTTCCTCGGGATTGAGAAAGGGAGGCACACTTTCCTCTACACTGACTGCTGTTATTACCCTCGTATCTCCCATTTCAATGAGAGCTGATCCATAAGGATGTTTCAAAAAATCTGGAATGATCCTCACAGGCCTTAACTGATTGTTTTCTCTACCATCACTTCTCATCTCTTCTCTCCTTTTTGAGAAATTCTATTATACCATCCGCAATACCTTCTGCAATTTTTCTCTGGTAATCATAATCAAATAGCTTCCGTTCCTCCACCTCATTGGAAATAAATCCTATTTCCACAAGAACTGAAGGCATCTTTGTACCAAGTAATACCCAGAAATTTGCCTTTCTTATCTTTCTGTTGAAACTTCCAGTCAGACTCAGAATATTTTTGTGTATGAATCTTGCAAGCATTGCACTTTTCATAGTTATTCTGCTCTGCAACAG
>JALSQH010000234.1 GCA_026985515.1 bacterium | reverse complement strand
AGCAGAAAAGATTCTCGTCAATGCAGGAAGAGCCTATGGGGTAAAGGGTAAAATTATTGATGGAGAAAGTGGTGATCCTATCTACGATTTTGAAATAAGAGCAAAAGTAGTTATTCTTGCCGCCGGTGCCATCTACACCCCTTTTCTTCTTCTGGAAAATGGGAACCTTGCAAACTCCAGTGGCTGGGTTGGTAAAAATCTTCACCTGCATCCCGGAAGCAGGGCAAGTGCTCTCTTTGAAGAGAGAATAGAAGGCTGGAAAGGTGTGCCTCAGGGACTCTATGTTGATGAGTTCTGGAATGAAGGCATAATGCTTGAAGGTGTGTTTGTACCTCCCTCAATTGCTGCACCTGCTTTACCCCACGTTTCATACAGAAATATGGAAATAATGAAACGGTATCCATACATTGCAGCCTTTGGTGTAATGGTATCAGATTCCTCAAGTGGAGAGGTGAAAAGAAGCTTACAGAGAGGTAAACCCCTAATTTTCTACAGCTTTAACGAAGAAGATAAGCACAAGATGGTTAAAGGTATTTTGAAAATGGCTGAAATCTATTTTGCAGCAGGTGCAAAAGAGGTGTATCTTGGTCTCTATCCATTCACCATTGTCAAAAATCCTGATGAACTGAAAAAAATCACTCCGGAAAAAGTGAGAAAAAGAAACATTGAGATGATGGCTTTCCATCCAATGGGAACAGCGAGACTCGGGAAAGACCCCAAACAGTCTGTGGTGAATACCAATCTTGAAACCCATGATATTGAAAACCTCTTCATTATGGATGGAAGCATATTTCCCAGCTGTCTTGGAGTAAACCCTCAGGAAAGTATAATGGCTTTTGCCACATATGCATCATGGAGGCTAATAGAAAATTGGGGAAAATACTCCGGCAGATCCTGATCCTTTTCATCTTTTCACAGACAGCGTGTTCCATTGGGAAGAAAGTTGTAACAACCATTCCTCCTCCCGATATGCTCCTCCTCATGAAAGCAAAGGAGTATATTGACTCAGGTGATATAAAAAGGGCTGAGGAGTTGCTAAATAAATTTGTACTGATCTTTCCGGCGAATCGAAATTACCCCTATGCCCTTTACTTAAAAGCTGAAATTGCTTTCAGGGAAGGAAGATATTTCAAAGCATACCAGCTGTACCTCACCGTAAAAAAAATGAAAATCTCAGAAAAACTTCTCAGGATCATCAATCATAGGCTCCTATTTCTGCAGGAACTTCTCAAGATAAAAAAATACACTTTCTTACCCATTAGGAGAATATTTCCCCGTTTTCCTTCTTGAAATATATTCTCCGCATATTAAAATAAAGGAAAAACTGAAGGGGGTGTTGTGTGAAATTCAGAATCGAGCACACCTTTGAGGGACCACCCGAGAAGGTATGGGAACTGATCTGGGACAGGGAATTTGAAAAGGAATTAAAGGAAGCTCTGAATCTGGAAGAGTTAAAAATAATTGAGGAGCTTGATGAAGGGGATACCATTCTCATAAGGAGAAAGGTAACTCCAAAAATTTCTATTCCCGCCGCCATAAAAAAAATAGCAGGAGATAAAATCTCCTACATTGAAGAGAACAGGATCAAAAAGGGTACATTCTCCTTTACATGGGAAATAAAATTAAACACCCTTCAGGACAGAGTAAAAACCGGCGGGGTTTTCTATGTGGAACCGTACGGGGAAAATGGTGCAAAAAGAGTGGTGGAAGGTGAAATAAAAGTAAATATCTTTGGCCTTGGCAGAAGCATAGAAAAATTAGTTGTCAATAATCTGAAAGAGAATTTCGATAAAGCTACAAAACTGATGAACCAGAAACTAAAGGAGGGAAAATAATGTCATGGGAACTGCAGAATAGATTGAACAGTCTGGAAGAGGAAATAACTCTTCTAAGGAGGCATCTTTGATCCAGAATCCCTTGAAAAGAAACTTGCTGACCTGAAGAGGAAAATAGAGTCTCCCGATCTCTGGAATGATCCGGAAAAGGCACAGAAACTGCTCAAAGAGGAAAAGAGAGTTTCAAAGACTCTTGATGAATTCCACTCTCTTGAGGAAAAATTGAACACTATTAGAGAGTTTCTTGAACTTATTGAAGAATCTCCTGATGAAGAGATGGAAAGAGAAATAGAGAAACTGCTCAATGAATGCGAAGAAGAAACTGAAAAGATGAAAATAAAACTTCTTCTCAACGACACTGTTGATGCAAAAAATGCAATCCTTTCAATTTCACCTGGTGCAGGTGGGACAGAGGCGCAGGACTGGGCACAGATGTTGATGAGGATGTACATGAGGTGGGCTGAGCGGCACGGATATGAAGTTAAAATCCTGGATCTTCAGCCTGGTGAAGAGGCAGGAATCAAAAGTGTAACAATGCTGATATCAGGAGAATATGCATATGGTTATCTCAAAGGGGAAGCGGGGGTACACAGGCTTGTGAGAATATCACCCTTTGACGCAAACAAAAGAAGGCACACATCCTTTGCAGCAGTTTCTGTTGCACCTGAGATAGAGGATGACATAGAAATTGAGATAAAAGAGAGTGATCTTCGAATCGATACCTTCCGCGCCAGTGGAGCGGGTGGACAGCATGTAAATCGAACCGACTCCGCGGTGAGAATTGTTCACATACCCACAGGAATAGTGGTTCAGTGTCAGAATGAGAGGTCACAGCACCAGAATAAAATGACTGCTCTGAAAATTTTAAAGGCAAAACTATATGAACTTGAAATGAAAAAGCGAGAGGAAAAACTTCAGGAGCTTCAGGGAGAAAAAAAGGAAATTGCCTGGGGAAATCAGATCAGGTCATACATACTGCAACCATATCAGCTTGTGAAGGATCACAGGACAAATGTTGAAACAGGCAATGTGCCGGCGGTTCTTGATGGAGAAATTGATCAATTCATAAAAGCATACCTCACTTTCAGAAGAGGAGAGAAAAATGACAAAACAAACACCCCTAACTGAACAGATTCTCCAGAGAAAGAAAAAACTGGAAGTTCTTCAGGAAAAATGTGGTTATCCGTATCCCAATGATTTCAAACCTGATACTTCCATAGCCGAAGTGAGAAATCAGTTTGAAGAAAAGGATTCTGAAGAACTTGAAAAATCAGGGAAAAAATTCAGGGTAGCCGGAAGAGTAATGGCAATAAGAATATTTGGAAAAGCTGCTTTTACGGTTATAAAAGACGCCACAGGAAAAATCCAGCTCTTCTTTCAGAAATCAACTCTGGGAGATGAAAAGTACACCGAATTCAAAAAACTTCTGGACATCGGGGATATTATCGGTGTGGAAGGTACCCTGTTCAAAACAAGAACGGGAGAATTGACTATCAATGTTGAAATTTTTAGAATTCTGGTTAAGGCACTGAGACCCCTTCCGGAGAAGTGGCACGGGCTCTCCGATGTTGAGGTGAGATATCGCCAGAGGTATGTTGACCTGATTGTAAATGATAAGGTCAAGGAAATCTTTCTTACCAGGAACAGAATTATAAAACTGATTCGTAACTTCCTTGATGAAAGAGGATTTGTTGAAGTTGAAACACCCATGATGCATCCAATTCCAGGTGGTGCCAGGGCCAGGCCCTTCATAACTCATCACAATGCACTTGATATGGATCTATATCTGAGAATTGCACCTGAACTCTACCTCAAGAGGCTGGTTGTTGGAGGATTTGAGAGAGTTTACGAATTAAACAGGAATTTCAGAAATGAAGGCATATCAACCCAGCATAACCCCGAATTTACCATGATTGAATTTTATCAGGCCTACGCAACCTTTGAGGATCTGATGGATCTAACAGAAGAGATGTTTACCTATCTCCTGAAGGAGATCAAAGGAACAACAAAGATTACCTATCAGGGTAGCGAAATTGATCTCACCCCTCCCTGGGAAAGAATTACGTTGAGAGAAGCTATTGTCAAGTATGCTCAAATTCCTCAGGAAAAAATATCTGAAAAAGAGTACCTCGTTTCAAAAATTTCAAAAGAAACCGATGTTAAGCTCTCTGGGGAGGAGAGTATCGGGGAGCTTCAAACAATCATCTTCGAAGAATTTGTGGAAGAAAAGCTGATCAATCCCACCTTTGTAACCCACTTCCCTGTAGAGGTTTCCCCGCTGGCAAGAAGAAATCAGAAGGATCCCACCGTAACCGATAGATTTGAACTTTACATCTATGGAAGAGAAATAGCTAATGCCTTCTCCGAGTTGAATGATCCAGCTGATCAGCTTGAAAGATTTAAAAAGCAGTTAGAGGACAGAGAACGGGGTGACGAAGAGGTTCCCCCGGAAATAGATTATGATTACATCAGGGCACTTGAATATGGATTACCCCCCACCGCCGGTGAGGGAATTGGTATTGACAGACTGGTCATGCTTCTAACCGATCAACCCTCAATAAGGGAAGTAATTCTCTTCCCTCTCCTCAGAAGAAAGAAGGAAGAAGAATGGAGCTGAGCTGGAAACTGGCTCTGAAGTATCTGAGGGGAAAGCATAATGAGAGTTTTTTCTCATTCATAACTGTTGCCTCCATCCTGGGAATAGTCATAGGGGTTATGGCTCTTATAATTGTCCTCTCCGTGATGGGTGGTTTTCAGAAAGAAATAAAGGATAAGATACTGGGAGTGAATGCCCACATAGTTGTGCTCAAGTTTGGAGGCGGCATCAAAAATTACCCTTCCCTGATAACAAAAATAACCTCGGATCCAGATGTAACAGGAGCTTCACCCTTCATTCTCAATCAGATACTTATATCTTCATCATCAGGTGTAATGGGGGCAATAATAAGAGGAATAGATCCAGAAACAATTGGAAATGCGACCAGGCTTCCACAGTATCTGGTCAAAGGAACCCTTAAAAATCTTGACTATCCACGAGAAGTATCAACTGAAGAGGGCCAGAAGATTAAAGTTACCGGTGCAGTACTTGGTAAAGAACTGGCAACCAACCTGGGTGTCACTCTGGGTGATCTTGTAACAGTGATCTCCCCTACCGGTGCTCTATCACCGGTTGGTGTCATGCCCAGAATGATGCAGTTTCAGGTACAGGGTATATTTGCATCAGGAATGTATGATTATGACTCGGGACTCGTTCTCATTGGACTGAAATCAGCTCAGAAATTTTTCAAAATGGATCACCAAATAACAGGCATAGAAGTATCTGTGAAAGATGTGGAAAGAGCCCCACAAATTGCGGAAAGGCTTGAAAACAAACTGGGATTCCCATACTACACCAGAGACTGGGTTGAAATGAATTACAATCTTTTTTCGGCACTGAAACTGGAAAAAACAGTCATGATCCTTCTCCTCTTTCTCATAATTCTTGTTGCCTCCTTCAACATCGCCTCTTCACTCGTTATGCTGGTCACAGATAAGAGAAAGGAGATTGCCATTCTCAAGACAATGGGAGCAGAACCTTCTCTGATAAGAAAAACATTCATCTACACCGGTGCAATAGTGGGTGGAACTGGAATAATCGGAGGTGACATTCTGGGATTGATAAGCTGCTGGCTTCTTTCAAAATATCATTTCATAAAATTGCCCAGTGACATCTACTACATAACCACCATTCCGGTCCAGATTGATCCAGTTACAATTCTACTCATAAACATAGCCGCATTTGTGATTATAATCCTTGCTGCCATCTATCCTGCCAGCAGAGCAACTAAAATCAGGCCAGCAGAAATTTTGCGCTACGAATAGGATACATCCGATATTTCCCCAACTCCCAGAAGAGCCATCAATAATCTATCAACTCCGAGAGCGATACCTGCAGAGGGAGGATACAAATTCATCAATTTCAGAAAATCTTCATCAACCTCAATCTCATCCAGACCTCTTGCATTTCTCAGCTGATTCAGAAGATCGAACCTTCTCCTGTAACTTTCACCCCCATGCAGTTCACAGTATCCATTGGCAATTTCATAAGGTGAAATGTAAAACTCCATTCTCTTTACCACCCCCGGGCAACCCTCCATCGCTTCAGCAAGAGAAGAAACGAAAGATGGATAATCCTTAATGAAAAAGATCTGATTTTCCCTCTTCAATTTTTCCTCAACGGGAAGCCAGAGTACAAAAAAAAGATCATCAGCGGCATAGTAACTACTTTCAATCCCTGTGATTTTCCTCGCTTTTTCTGTAAAACTCTCAATATCCTCCATGCAGAGTTCAATCCCATACTCTGACATGAAGAGTTCTCTCACAGAAAATTCTCTGTATGATAAGGGGTTGAAAGGAGGTTCTATCCCTCTATCAATTACAAGCTCATAGAGACGGGAAACAAGAAGAATTACATCTTTCTTAATAACCTCAAGATCCACACCTTTTCTGTACCACTCCACCATCATAAACTCAGGGAGGTGGGTGCTGTCTCTTCTCTCCTTTCTGTAAACATGTCCCATGTAAAAAGCCCTTTCAAAGTCAAGCTCTGCAATAGATTTTTTAATTTCAATTTCAGGTGAAGGATGTAAAAACATACCATTTACCTCAAACAGATCTATGTTAACTTCCACTCCTGGAAAGGAAACAATGGATGGAACATCAACGAATACAAATTCCCTTTCGATAAAAAAAGAGAAAATATTTGCAATAAGAAGACTTCTCAACCGGGCAATTTCTCCAGACTTCATCTCAACTTCTTTGAAAGAAACTCAATTACATAATATAATTTCACATATGGAAAAACAAGGTGAATTTTTCCTCTGCCATCCTGACGAAAAAAAATCGTGTGGTGCATGCTGTGGTCTCTACAATTTTGTGGACCACTCAAAGAAATTCCTCACAGAGATTCTAAGGGAAAGGAAAAGGCAACTGAAGATCTGGGGAGATGATCTTGAAGGTTACCGTTACTACATGGAGAAAGCTGAAAAAAAACATATACTATTCCCCACAATCTACACCTGTCCCTTTTTAACATTCCTGGACGACGAGGAAAAAATTGTGGGATGCGTCCTCCATCCTGAGCAGAACAAGGGTAAAGATCTGAGAGACATTGCCTTTTATGGGAGCAGAGTATGCAGTGAACACAGGTGTGTCAGCTACTTCTACTACGATGAAACAGAAATTGAGGCTATAGTAAGGTTCACTGACAACTGGTACACATATGGAATGGTGCTTCACGACATTGACTTTGTTAAATCCTTCTTCAACATAATAGAAAATGGCATTGCAAGAAA
>JALSQH010000233.1 GCA_026985515.1 bacterium | reverse complement strand
TGTAAAGTTTATAGTTAATTGCAACAATGGTCCTCTTCTGGTTGTGATTATATCCTTTTGTTGGTAAGATAATATTCATATGACTCTCCTTGTTATGTTTTGATGTGGCCGTGCCTTTCTTGGTGCGGCCACGAATTTTATTATGGGAATTTTTCTGAGTAAACACCACCTTTTTCGGTAAGATTATTTTTGAGCTAAAGCGTACCATTGTTTTATTCCCAAATGTGTGCTAAACTATATAAAAAAAGAGGTGCGAAGTATGGCAAAGAAACTGGGGGAATTGCTTGTAAAAGAAAATTTAATCACTCCGGAACAGCTACAAAAGGCTCTGGAGGAGCAGAAAAAGCATGGCGGGAGGCTGGGTACCCATCTGACGAGACTGGGCTTCATCAATGAGGAGGAACTGACCAAGTTTCTGAGCAAGCAGTATGGAGTTCCCGCAGTTAATCTGAAAGAAATAGAAATTGATCCGGAAGTGATCAAACTTCTTCCAAAAGAGATGGCGAAAAAGTACAATGTGATTCCCATAAACAGGACAGGTTCAACCCTTATTGTTGCCATGAGTGATCCATCAAACATCTTCGCCATTGATGATATAAAATTTCACACCGGTTACAATGTTGAGGCCGTTGTGGCTCCGGAAAAGGAAATCATAGAGGCAATTCAGAAATACTACGAAGAGGGTGGCGGAATAGGAGGTGAGGATTTCTCAGAGATTCTCAGTGATTTTGAAAGTGAAATAGATGTGGCAGAGGAGGAAGAAGAGGAAGTTGATATTTCCAAGTTAGAGGGAGAAGCTGAACAGGCTCCGGTTGTCAAACTGGTAAACGCAATTCTGATGAGTGCAATTCAGAAGAAGGCAAGCGACATCCATATTGAGCCCTATGAAAAGTTTATGAGGATCAGATTCAGGATAGATGGTGATTTAAGAGAAATCATGAGGCCACCACTGAAACTTAAAAACGCCATTGTTTCAAGAATCAAGATAATGGCAAATCTTGACATAGCTGAGAGAAGACTTCCACAGGATGGAAGAATTAAGATAAAGATCGGTAAGGGCAAAGAGATGGATTTCCGTGTATCAACACTTCCGACTCTCTTCGGTGAAAAAGTTGTTCTGAGGTTGCTGGACAAATCAAATCTCCAGTTAGACATGACAAAATTAGGATTTGAGGAAGATCAGCTCAGGGATTTTAAAAACGCAATTCATCAGCCATATGGAATGGTCCTCGTAACCGGTCCCACAGGATCAGGTAAAACAACGACTCTCTATTCAGCCTTAACAGAATTGAATACAGATGAAGTTAATATTTCAACAGCCGAAGATCCTGTGGAATTCAATCTCCCGGGTATAAATCAGGTCAATGTAAGGGAAGAAATTGGTCTCACATTTGCCGCAGCCCTGAGATCATTCCTCAGGCAGGATCCTGACATAATCATGGTTGGAGAGATAAGAGATTTTGAAACGGCAGAAATAGCCATAAAAGCAGCTCTAACAGGTCACATGGTTCTTTCAACACTCCACACCAACGATGCTGCCAGCACAGTCACACGACTGCTCAATATGGGAATTGAGCCCTTTCTGGTGGCCTCAGCTCTCAACGCAGTTGTTGCCCAGAGGCTGGCAAAGAGGATATGTGAAAACTGCAAGGAAGAAGTGCCCATGACCGACGCACTGAAAAAGGCTCTCCTGGATGCAGGAGTAAAACCTGAAGAGCTTGATTCATTCAAGGTTTACAGGGGAAGAGGATGTGAAGCGTGCGATGGTACAGGTTACAAGGGCAGGGTAGCTCTCTATGAAGTTCTGGTTGTCTCCGAACCAATTAAAGAACTCATCCTTAATGGAGCTTCAGCCCTTGAAATTAAGAGGGAAGCAATCAGACTCGGTATGAAAACATTGAGAAGAAGCGGACTCAACAAAGTTAAGGCAGGTATAACCACACTTGAAGAAGTTCTGAGAGTATCTGCTCCAGACTAAAGGGAGGAAATATGCTGAGCTTACACCAGTTACTGAAATTGATGATTGAAAAGGGTGCATCAGACCTCCACATCACCACCGGGACTCCTCCACAACTGAGAATCGATGGAAAACTTGTTCCCCTTGACATGCCGCCTCTCAGCCCCGTTGATACAAAGCAACTCTGCTACAGCATTCTGACAGACGCACAGAAGCATAAATTTGAAGAAGAAAATGAACTTGACCTCTCCTTTGGAATAAAGGGATTGAGCAGATTCAGAGCAAATATTTTCATGCAGAGAGGGGCTGTGGCAGGTGCCTTCAGGCAGATCCCATATAAAATCATGAGCTTTGAGGAACTGGGTTTACCGCCTGTGGTGGAAAAATTGACTCAGCTTCCCAGGGGTCTTGTTCTGGTCACAGGTCCCACAGGTGCCGGAAAATCCACAACCCTTGCATCGATGATAAACAAAATAAATGAAACGAGGCATGAACATATTATTACCATAGAAGATCCAATTGAGTATCTCCACCCCCACAAAAAGTGCATTGTTAATCAAAGGGAAGTGGGGGCGGATACAAAATCCTTTAAAACTGCCCTGAAGTATGTTTTGAGGCAGGATCCTGATATTGTATTGATCGGTGAGATGAGAGATCTTGAAACAATTGAGGCGGCTCTGACAATTGCAGAAACGGGACACCTGACCTTCGCCACCCTCCACACTAACAATGCCATTCAAACCATTAACAGAATCATAGATGTTTTTCCACCCCATCAGCAGCCACAGGTAAGGGCTCAGCTCTCCTTCGTGCTTGAAGGAGTAATAAGCCAGATCCTCATACCCAAAGCTTCTGGAAAGGGAAGAGTACTCGCCGCAGAGGTACTCATACCAAATGCAGCCATCAGAAACCTAATAAGAGAGGACAAGATTCATCAGATTTACTCCCAGATGCAGATTGGTCAGGAAAAGTATGGCATGCAGACTATGAATCAGGCACTGCTCAATCTCTACCAGAGGAGACTGATAACCCTTGAAGATGCCATAGGCAGGTCTCCAGATCCCGAGGAGTTCAGACAGATGCTTAAGAACCTTGAACTTGGAGGAGGAAGAGTAAAAAGAAAATAAAATAAAGGGGGTAATATGCCGGTATTTGTTTGGGAAGGAAAATTGCCTGATGGTGGCACCCAGAAAGGAGAAATTGAGGCGGCCTCTGAAGAGGCTGTAAGGTCAATTCTCCAGAGTCAGAGAATTACTCCCATAAAAATAAAAAAGAAAGGGGAGAGTATTTTCAGCAAAGAACTGAACATCTCTTTCCTCCAGCCAAAAGTTACCATAGATGACCTCGTTGTGTTCACCAGACAATTTGCAACGATGATAGATGCAGGACTTCCCATCGTACAGGGACTGGATATACTTGCCCAGCAACAGCCAAATCCAACATTCAAAAAGGTCCTGATGGAAGTTAAAGCTGATGTGGAAAGCGGTTCCACATTTGCAGATGCTCTGAAGAAACATCCAAAAGTTTTCGATCAGTTATTTGTAAGCCTTGTGGCAGCCGGTGAGGTTGGTGGTGTTCTGGATACCGTTCTTAACAGACTTGCCCAGCAGATGGAGAAGGCAAAGGAAGTAAGAGAGAAAGTAAAGAAAGCCCTGAGATACCCCATGATCGTTATTGTTGTTGCTGTGGTGGTCGTTGCAGCAATGATGAAATTTGTCATCCCAACCTTTGCAAAGATGTTTGAAGATATGGGCGGTCAGCTTCCATTACCCACAAGGATCGCCATTGGGCTGAGTAACTGGTTTTCACACAATTTCCTCTGGCTAACAATAGGTGTAATTGCCCTGATTGTTCTGTACAGATATATTGCCTCAACTGAGAAAGGAAGAAGGATTTTAGACGCCATGTTTTTGAAACTCCCCGCATTTGGTGACCTTATTAAAAAGCAGGCTGTGGCAAGATTCACAAGAACTCTGGGTACAATACTCAGCAGTGGTGTTCCCATTATGGATGGACTGGAAATAGTGGCCGCTTCCAGTGGTAACAAAATAATTGAAGAAGAAATAATGAAGGTAAGGGAGGCTATCACCCAGGGTAAAAATATGACTGAGCCATTGAAGGAGAGTAAAATCTTTCCTCCCCTCGTGGTTCAGATGATTGAAGTTGGTGAACAGACAGGTTCTCTTGATTCGATGCTCAATAAAATAGCCGACTTCTACGAAACAGAAGTGGACAACGCCGTCGAAGGTATCACGGCAATGATAGAGCCCCTGATCGTCGTATTTTTAGGTGTGGTTGTTGGAGGTCTGCTGGTTGCAATGTATCTGCCCATATTCCAGATTGGTCAGACAGTTATGGGGTAATGGAGGTTGGAAGCAAAGAGAGCGGGGGAACAGGAGAAACTTAACGACTTCCTCAAATTCAATCTATACAGACTCTTTCTCCTGACCATTTTCCTTCTTCTATCTTACTACATGGGACAAACTATATACACCATTGACACCACCCTCATAAAATCAATTTCCACCTTTCTTATCCTCAGTTTCACGGTAACAATAGTGGTTGTTCTTCTATCCACATGGGAAAAGATACCTCTCAACTACATAATCCACTTCCAGTTTTCCATAGACACTGTGCTGACCCTCTTCCTCATCTACAGCACAGGGGCTGGAGACAGTCCCTTAACATTTCTCCTTCTCCTTCTTGCTCTGTCAATCAGTTTCTTCTTCCCCAGCTGGGTGAACATCTTCTATGGTGTGGCTGAGGGAATAGGTTTTACCCTTCTAACCTACTATTATCAGTTTCAGAATGGTCTTCCCGTAACTCCCGAAATAACAATGAAAATTTTCTATATTTTCTCTGCCATACTCATTTTTGTCCTTCTGGGTAGCTTTCTAACTTCACGCCTAACAAAAATGGAGAAAAAGATAGAGACACAGGAAAAAAGTCTGACGGAGTTCAGGGAACTCTATCAGACGATTGTCAACAATGTTGGGTCCGGCATACTGATCACAGATACCGGAGGGAAGATCCTCTTTGCCAATCCCTCAGCAATGAAAATCCTCGGTGAAAATCCTGCGGGGAAAAACATTAAAACTATATTCGGTACAATTCCATCTCCCACCCTCTTCAGAGAGGAACTTCAAATTAATTATGAAGACAAAAATCTGGTAATAGGATTGAGCGCATCTGAAATCAATATTGGTGGCGAAAAACATATTCTCATAACTTTTCAGGATCTGACCCGAATAAAAGAGGTGGAAAAGAAGCTGATAGAAAAAGAGAAATTCGCACTCATAGGAGAAATGGCATCAAACATAGCTCATGACCTCAGAAACCCACTCTCAGCAGTAAAACTCTCTGTGGAACTGCTTCTCGAAGAATTGAATAAAAAGGAACCTGACGATGCAAAAATTAATCGTTTTGCCTCGGTTCTCACAGAGGAATCTGAAAGGATTGAGCATCTTATCAAACAGATTCTCAACTACTCCAGGGAAATTCAGATAAAAGAAGAGAAAATTGATCTACGGGAATTTCTCAAAGAAACTTTCAAAAAAACTTCCAATGAAAATAATGCACAAACAGAACTTGAAATAACTGGAGAAAATACAGTAATAAATGGTGACAGATTCTGGTTGCAGGAGGCATTCATCAATCTTTTCCAGAATTCCATTGAGGCAATGAATCGCAGAGGAAAAATAATAGTACATGTTGAAAAGAAAGATAACTCAATAAATTTGAAAATATCCGATACAGGAGAAGGAATTCCTGATCAGTACGCAGAAAAAATTTTCCAGCCATTTTTCACCACCAAACAAAAGGGAACTGGTCTCGGTTTACCCCTTGTAAAAAAAATCATCACCGCTCACAGAGGAACAATTTACTGGGACAGAAGGGATAAATGCTTCGTTGTAAAAATTCCTGAAGGGGAAAAGTATGAAAAAGATGCTTATAGTGGAAGATGAAAGAGGTCTGCTGGAGCTTCTGACTTCAGCTTTTGAAGATGAATTTGAGGTGCTTTCCACTTCCTCTGGAAGAGAAGCCCTTGAAATCATCAGAGAGAGTGGATTTATCGACATTGTTATCACAGATCTCAGACTCATGGAAGAAAAGGGTGAAACTTCAGGAATTGAAATATTGAAGGCAGTTAAGGAAAAATCACCTTCCTCCGCTGTAATAATAATAACCGCCTACTCTGATCTTGAAAGCGGGATCAAGGCAATGGAACTGGGGGCCTTTGACTATATTTCAAAACCATTCAAAATCAGCGAATTGAGGGAAAAGATAAGAAAAGCGTTATCTGCAAGGGAAGAAGTGGAAGTACCGCTTCACCTGCTTGGTAACTCAAAATGGGCCATAGAAGTTGTAAACATCATAGAGAAGATTAAAAACACCAACGCCAACGTTCTTCTGACCGGTGAGAGCGGCGTAGGAAAGGAGGTTGTGGCCAGACTCATCCACTTTACAAGCAGAAGGAGAGAGCAACCCTTCGTACCAATCAATTGCGGAGCAATCCCACCAGAATTACTGGAAAGCGAACTCTTTGGATATGTTAAAGGTGCCTTTACAGGTGCAACATACGACAAGATAGGATTATTTCAGCTTGCCAACAGGGGAACGCTCTTTCTGGACGAAATTGGAGAACTTCCACTCAACCTTCAGGTGAAATTACTCAGAGTGCTACAGGAAAAGAAGGTGAGACCCATAGGGGGGCTGCAGGACATTGAAGTGGATGTCAGAATAATTGCCGCCACCAACAAAGATCTGAAGAAAGAGGCTGAGCAGGGGAGATTCAGACAGGATCTCTACTACAGGCTCAATGTCATTGAAATCTACATACCACCCCTTAGAGAGAGAAAAGAGGATATACCTGTAATAATCAACTACACTTTAAATCGACTCAACAGGGAGTTAGGGAAGGAATTGAAAGGTGTTTCTCCTCTGGCTGAGAAGCTTCTCATGGAATATGATTATCCCGGAAACATAAGGGAGCTTATAAATATTCTGGAGAGAGCAGCCATCCTGGAAAATTCAAGCTACATAACTCCAGAAAGCCTGCCACCGGAAGTTAAAAGGGAAAAAAAGGAGAAAAAACTTGAAATAGATTTTACAAATTTCAATCTTGACAATTATCTGGAAGAGGTGGAGAGGGAAATTATTGAAAGAGCCCTGGCAGAGACGGGGGGAAATGTTACAAGAGCTGCAAAACTTCTCG
>JALSQH010000232.1 GCA_026985515.1 bacterium | reverse complement strand
CGGGGGAAACAAGGTCAGGAAACTGGAATTCACCTTTGGAGATGCAATGAGCAGAGGCAAAAGGAGTGTGGTGACCACAGGGGGAATTGGTTCAAATCATGCCCTCGCCACCGCCATTTATGGAAGTCATCTTGGTTTTAAAGTACTTTTGCCCCTTTTTGATCAGTCTCTAACTGCCCATGTTAGGGAGAATCTCCTCCTTGATTACTTCTTCAGTGCGGAACTGGTGTATGGGGGCGGGTATGTCAACACCGCCCTTAAAGGTTTTAAGAAGATGTGGGAGTGGAGAAGAAGGGATGGTTACTTCCCATACTTCATTCCTCCCGGTGCCTCCAATGAGATAGGGACAGTGGGTTTTGTTAACGCCATGTTTGAACTTAAGGAGCAAATTGATAGAGACGAACTTCCTCGCCCAGATCTCATCTTTGTGACTCTTGGTTCCTGTGGAACCATGGCAGGATTACTGCTGGGAAGTTACCTCTCGGGATTGAATATAAAAATCATTGGAGTGAGGGTTGTTGACAGGATTGTTTCCAATGGATGGGTAATGAGAAAAAAGGCTTTAAAAACATGGAAGTATCTGAGAACCTTTGATCCTAACATTCCACTTCCAGATGAGAGCAACCTGATAAATTTTGAAATTATCCATGATTTCTTTGGTGGGGAGTATGGCAGATACATACCCGAAGGAATGAAGCTAAGGGAAATTCTCCTCAGGACTGAAGGCATCATGCTTGATGGCACCTACACATCCAAAACCTTCGCCGGCCTTGTGGATTACATCTCTAAAAACAGGGTTGAAAATGTACTTTTCTGGCACACATACAACAACAGGAGAAAATTTGATGATATTCTTCAAAAAGTTGACTGGCATGATCTCCCGGAGGAGTTCCACAAATTTTTTGATGGGACTGTCCCTCTTACTTTTGATTTTTAGTTTTTCCCTCAGAAGTGAGGTAAAATTCTCCCTTTATCCATCTTCGGCAACCCATATCTCTCTGAAAGATATGGGAATTCATCCCATGGAGGATAGAAACTACGGTGAGAGCTGGTTTGCCTGCGGAATAAATAAAAGGGGAGACACTTTTTTCATACTTCTTTCTGTTACCAATCTTGGTTTTCACAAATTTACAACCACCATAGACATTGCCTATTATCATGGTGGGGTGGAGGAAGTTTTCCTTTTTCACAGGGAGTATAAGAGGAGCTTACTTCATCATCGAGAGAATTATCCTGAAATAAGAGTTGGTAAGAACACCTTTATTTTTCTCCCTCAAAAGATTACTGTGAGACTCAACGAGCCTGATCTAAAAGGTGAGGTGATCATTCTCAATAGAGGTGATTCCTATGGGGGTGTGAGATTTAACGAAAATAAAAGATTTCTCAGGGTTATGATCCCCATTTTAAACGGTGAAGTGAAAGGGAAATTTATTTATCAGGGTAAAAGTTATTCTCTCAATGGTTACGCCTATCTCAGTCATTCCGTTACGAATTTTTTGATATCCTCCCTTTTTAAAAGCTGGATAACCGCGAGGGGTAGGGTGGGGGAGTATGGAATTGAGTTTCAGAGATAT
>JALSQH010000231.1 GCA_026985515.1 bacterium | reverse complement strand
GGTTATTTTGTTTTTCTCTGTTTTGGTCGCATGTAATGGAGGAAACAAGAAGAAGTGTCCAGAGTGCAAATGTCCTCCTCCCTGTCCGGAAAAAGTTACCCTTCCTGTAGTTAAGAGTGCTGTGGTTGCAGATAATGTGAAGGCTTACTGGATAGATTTTGTCCTCGATGAGGAAGGTTATCCCTATATAAGTTACTATGAGGCAAATTCTCAGTCACTGTGGTTTGCCACTCTGGATGCACAGGGAAACTGGGTGAATGAAAAGGTTGATGATGATGGAGATGTGGGGCAGTATTCAGCAATTGGACTGGTGAATGGTAACCCTGTAATTGCGTATTTTGACGCGACGAATGGAAGGTTGAAACTTGCCTATAAGAGAAGTGGTCTGTGGAACAAAATTGTTATTGACGATGCTCCCGATGTGGGGTTGTGGATCAGTCTTGCTGTGGATAAAAATGGAATGGTTCACATAGCCTATATTGATGGGGAGAATCAGGATCTAAAATACGCCAGGTGGGATGGCAGAAATTATATTGTTCAGGAAGTGGATGATGGTATTACTGCGGCAGGAGGAGGTGTACTTAACCGTCAAACTTCCATAGCACTTGATTCTCTTGGTTACCCTCATATTGCCTATTATGACGGATTCCTCGGCGACCTGCGTTACGCCTACTATGATCCCAGACAGGGGAGCTGGGTGAAGGAGGTAATTGATGATCCCCCTGAAGGTGATAACAGCCCTGAAGATCTCGGGAAGTGGAATTCTATTGTCCTTGATGAAAATGACAATCCTTACATTGCATATTCAGATTCTACCAATTATAAGGTTAAACTTGCCTATGAAGTGAATGGGCAGTGGCACAGGGAGATGTTGATGACGGAAGACATGTGTGACGCCTACATAAATGTGGTACTTTTGAATGGAAAGCCCTTTATCAGCTTTTTTGATTCCACCTACAGCGATCTCAGGCTTGCCTGGAAAGACAGGGGAAGCTGGCATTATGACATTGTTGATTCAGTGGGAATCACCGGAGAATACTCAAAAATGAGGATAGCCCCCAATGGTTCTCTCGCCTTCGCCTACAGGAGTTACACCTATGATCAATTGATTTACAGGATTGTTGAGATCAATCAATAATGGCCAGACCTCAAAAGATTTATATATGCGATATTTGCGGATACAGGAGCAACAAGTGGCTTGGTAAGTGTCCCTCCTGTGGTAGCTGGAATAGTTTCCGTGAAATAGAGAACAGCAACAGAGTAAGAAGTTCAAAGAATAGTGTAAAAACTCCTCTTCCCGTTACACAGGTCTCTGAGAGCAGAGAGAAGAGAATAGAGACGGGAATTGAAGAGTTTGACAGGGTTCTTGGGGGAGGTATTGTGGAGGGTAGTGTTGTGCTTGTGGGAGGGCAGCCTGGAGTAGGTAAGTCAACTCTTCTCCTTCAGGTAGGGAACAGGATTTGCGAATTTCATGGAAAGGTTCTCTATGTATCTGGTGAAGAATCTGAAACCCAGATCGGGCTGAGGGCAGGGAGGCTGGGAATAAATTCTGAGGATCTGTTTTTGATTTCTGAAACCGATTTTGATTCAATCAGCAGAATAATTGAAAAAGAGAAGCCATCGCTGGTTATCATAGATTCTGTACAAACGATGTATGTTGAAGAGGTTGGCTCAGTTCCCGGGTCAGTTGTGCAGGTGAGGGAGGTTGCATACAGATCCACCGAGATAGCCAAAAAGCTCAATATACCTATTTTTCTGATAGGGCATGTTACGAAGGAGGGAAACATAGCAGGTCCAAGTTTGCTTGAGCATATTGTTGATACTGTGCTCTACTTTGAGGGTGATTCCGCAACTGATTTAAGGGTTCTGAGGAGCAATAAAAACAGATTTGGTCCCACCAATGAGGTGGGAATCTTTGAAATGACGCAGAGTGGTCTAATTGAGGTTAAAAATCCGTCTGCTCTTTTTCTCGAAGGTAGGCAGGTTGAGGTTCCCGGTAGCAGTGTGACTGTTGCGATGGAGGGTACAAGGCCATTTCTCATTGAGATACAGGCTCTTGTCTCACCTTCACCTTTTGCCATACCGAGAAGAACTGTTATTGGACTTGATCCCAACAGGGTTTCACTTCTTATTGCTATTCTTGAAAAGAGGGCTCACTATCATATTGGGGGGCAGGATGTTTTTGTAAATGTTGTGGGGGGAATGAGAATACAGGAGACGGCTTCTGACTTTGCTGTGATTTCTGCCATTGCAAGCAGTTTCAGGGAGAAGCAGATTTCTCCGGAAACCCTTCTTATCGGTGAGGTGGGACTTGTGGGAGAAGTGAGAAGAGTTAAGGAAGTTGAAAAAAGGGTTAAAGAAGCTGTGAAAAGCGGGTTCAGTAGAATTATCATTCCGGCAACCAACTATGGTGAAATTTCAGAAAAATACAGAAAATTTCTGGTGGGGGTGAAAAATGTGGCGGAGGCACTGGAAGTTATTTTTGATGAGTAGTTTAATCATAATTTTTTCAGGTTGTTGCTGTACCCCCGGTCCTGGAAAGTTGAAGAGGGTGGAGTATGGTTATGCCAGCTACTATGGGCCTGGTTTTAATGGTAAATTGACTGCAAGCGGAGAGGTTTTCAATATGTACGATTATACCGCTGCCCATCGTTACTACCCCTTTGGAACACTGGTGGAAGTTACCAATCTTGAAAATGGTAGAAAAGTGGTGGTGAGAATTAATGACAGAGGTCCCTACAAGGCTGGAAGAATTATTGATCTCTCTTATGCAGCTGCAAAGAAACTGGGCATGATTGGAAAGGGGGTTGTTAAAGTGAAATTGAGGGTAATAAAATGGGGAAAACGAAGATAATTTTTGTGGATACCAGGGATTATGGAAAGGATAAAACCCTTGCCCTTTCTGTGGAAAAATTTTACAACATGGGTGAAAAGGTGCTGATTCTCACAGATTCACAGGAAAGAGGTGAGCAGCTTGATGATCTTCTCTGGACCTTTAAGCAGCAGTCTTTTATACCACACACCTATGCAGAAGATGTGGTTCAGGATGAACCGGTTGTAATAACGATCCTTGAGAGAAATCTCAATGGATCTGATGTTCTTGTTCTTGATGTACCTGCTTCAGAAGATTTTATCAGTCAGTTTGAATGGGTTGTGGATTTTGTGGACAGGAGCAGTGACGAAACTCTCCAGGAAAGCAGAAGAAGGTTTCGTGAATACAGGAAGAAATTTGAAGTTGAATACAGGGAAAAATTTGTCTAATCCAGTCCCAGATGTTTCAGTGCTTTTTTACCAATGTCTCTCCTGAAGAAGGCGCCTTCCCAGTGAATTTTTTCCACTGCCTCATATGCCCTTTTGATGGCTGATGGTATATCTCTATCCTTTGCAGTCACACAGAGAACCCTTCCACCATTTGTAAGGTATCTTCCATTCTCATATCGGGTTCCTGCATGGAAAACCACAACGTTTTCCATTTTTTCTACCTCTTCGAGGCCATGAATAACTTTACCCTTTTCATACTTGCCTGGATATCCCTGTGATGCCATAACGACACCCACAGCTGCATCCTCATCCCAGGAGATGCTGGCCTTTTCAAGCTCCCCTTCTGATAATTTTACGAATGCGTCAAGAAGATCTCCTTTCATTCTTAACAGAATGGGCTGTGCCTCCGGATCACCAAATCTGACGTTGAACTCCAGAACCTTCGGTCCCTCCTCCGTTATCATCAGTCCCCCATACAGGACGCCTCTGAATGGAGTTCCCCTTTTTTCCATTGCCTTTATGATGGGTATAACGATTTTTTCCATGATATCTCTCTCAACTTCAGGTGTAACAACTGGTGCGGGAGAGTAGGCTCCCATTCCTCCCGTGTTGGGTCCCCTGTCACCATCAAAGGCTCTTTTATGATCCTGGGAGGATGCCAGTGGAAGTATATATTTACCATCTGTGAGAACAATGTAACTTGCCTCTTCACCCTCCAGATACTCCTCAATTACCACTTTCTTACCCGCTTCTCCAAAAATTTTATCAACCATAACTTTTTTTAGTGCTTCAAGGGCCTCATCAACACTCATTGCCACAGTTACACCTTTTCCAGCAGCCAGTCCATCAGCTTTGACCACAATGGGAGCACCTCTTGATTTGACATATTTCACAGCTTCTTCATAATCTTCAAATTCGGCATACTCAGCTGTTGGTATGTTATTTTCCTGCATTATCTTTTTGGTGAATGATTTGCTTCCTTCAAGCTGTGCCGCTTCCCTGTCGGGACCTATTATTTTCAATCCTTCCCGGGTGAAGGCATCAACTATGCCTTTTACAAGGGGTGCTTCGGGACCAACCACTGTGAGATCAATTTTTTCCTTTCTTGCAAAATTTAAAAGACCCTCTATATCTTCAGCAGAGATATTTACATTTTCGCCCACCTTCCCTGTACCCCCGTTACCAGGAGCTATGTAGAGTCTGGATAGCATTGGACTCTGTGCCAGTTTCCACGCGATTGCATGCTCCCTGCCTCCTCCACCAACAACAAGAACTTTCATGGGCACCTCCTGTAAAAAAAGAAGGGGGAAATACCTCCTTTTACGCTATGTCAATTGACTTTTCAAGATAGATGTCCTGAACAAAGTTGAGAAACTCGATTCCCTCTTTCATGGGTCTCTGGAAGGCTTTCCTTCCAGTTATCAGTCCCATTCCTCCCCCCCTTTTGTTTATGATGGCCGTCCTTGCAATTTCTGCAAAGTCCTTGTATCCCTTTGAGGCTCCACCTGAATTAATGAGACCGATTCTTCCCATATAGCAGTTTGCCACCTGGTACCTCACCATATCAATGGGGTGGTCGGAAACGATTTCTTCATACATCTTTGGATGGGTCTTTCCAAATTTAAGGGCAAGGAAACCGCCATTGTTTTCGGGGAGCTTCTGCTTTATGATGTCTGCCTCAATGGTGGCTCCCAGATAGTTTGCCTGCCCTGTCAGGTCCGCAGCAAAGTGGTAATCTTTATCAGCCTTAAAAGCCGAGTTTCTCAGATAGGTCCAGAGAACTGTAAACATACCAAGTTCGTGGGCGTATTCAAATGCTTCACTTATTTCCTTAATCTGTCTCCTTGATTCGGGGGAACCAAAGTAAATAGTGGCTCCAACTCCCACAGCTCCCATATCAAAGGCCTGTTTCACACTGGCAAAGAGAGTCTGGTCATATCTGTTGGGGTAGGAGAGAAGCTCATTGTGGTTGATTTTCAGAATAAAAGGTATCTTGTGGGCGTATTTCCTTGCCACGGAACCAAGAACACCAAGAGTTGAGGTTACGGCATTGCATCCACCTTCAATGGCGAGTTTTACTATATTTTCGGGGTCAAAGTAATCCGGATTGGGTGCAAAGGATGCTCCGGCACTGTGTTCAACACCCTGATCCACAGGAAGAATTGAGAGATAACCTGTTGCTGCAAGTCTTCCTGTGTTGAACATCCACTGGAGATTCCTGAGAACTGCCGGTTTTCTATCTGATTGTGCCACCACTCTGTCCACAAAATCGGGTCCGGGGAGGTGAAGTTTTTCTTTTGGAATGGTTTTTGATTTGTGTTCGAGCAGATACCTTGTTTCTTCTTCGCCAAGCAGTTCCACAATCCTGTCTATTACTGACATCCTGTCCTCCTCCTTTTTGATTGTTTGTTATTACAAAACTATTATACATGAAAGTCTGAACAGTTGCAATTAAATGGTTAGAATTAATAGACAATGACCCGAAAATTTCAGGTATGGTAATCTGCGTTTATTTTTACATAATCGCAGGTGAAATCTGTGGTGTAAACTGTAAATTTTCCCTTCCCTCTCCTCAGAGTGACTTTTATGGGTACCACACGCTCCTTCATCGCTTCTTCTGCTTTTTTCACCATCTCCTTCTCAGGTAACTTACCCCATCTGTAGAGCGGTATGCCGGCAATGGAAATTTCCAGTTGCTCCGGTTCTATGTCAAGAGATAAGGAACCAACTGCAGCATACACCCTGCCCCAGTTGGGATCATTTCCCGCCACCGCAGTTTTGAGAAGGGGAGAATTGGCAAGGCGATATGCGATTCTTCTGGCTTCATTCTTATTTTTTGCACCTTCCACTGTAATCTCAATTCTGTGAGTTGCTCCCTCTCCATCGTCAACAATTTTGAGGGCGAGTTCTTTCATCACTTCTCTTAAAGTTCTCCGGAATTTTCTACAATTTTCAGTTTTTTTCAGGATTGGAACTGATGAAAAACCATTTGCCATTATGATGACAGAGTCGTTTGTACTCATTTCCCCATCCACACTGATGATATTGAATGTTTCCTCCATGAGCGGGGTGGATATTCTCTTCAACTCCTCCGGAGTTATAAGAGCGTTTGTGAATATGAAGGCAAGCATGGTTGCCATGGATGGCTGAATCATTCCTGCCCCCTTTGCAATTCCAAGGATGTGGATTTTTTCACCGCTAATGGAAAATTCCCTGTAGGAGATCTTTGGAACTGTATCTGTCGTCATTATGGCTCTGGCTGATTCTTCCCATCCATCCTTTGATAGATTCTTTACCAGTTCAGGAATAACTTTTTTGATTTTATCTGCAGGCAGAACTTCACCTATTATGCCAGTGGAGGCTGGTAAAATCTGGTCAGGATCGAGAATGAGGCTCTCTGCAACGCTCCTGACCACATCCTTTGCAGCTATTTCCCCCTCCTGTCCCGTTGCGGCGTTTGCGTTTCCACTGTTAACTATAATTGCCTGTATCCTCTCTTTTTTTCTCAGCGTTTCTTCAGAAATTCTTACGGGAATGGCTTTCAGAGAGTTCGTGGTGAAGAACCCAACGGTGACGGCAGGAATTTCACTGAAAAAAAGGGCCACATCGGGACAATTCTCTTTTATCCCGGCGCAGGAGGAGGATGTTTTAAATCCAGGGACAAAGAGTTTTTTGTTCAATTTGCATTCCTCTTTTTCATTTTTACACCGGTTTCTTCTTCCCACTTCCGGGGATTTGTGAAGTAGAGTTCATAGAGATATCTCTCCCGCTCAGTTTCCGGCTCTTTGCCAAGATGGCAGTTTTTATACTTCTTGCCCGAACCACACCAGCAGGGATCATTTCTTCCGATCTCCCTTTTGCTCTTTCTTATGGGAGAGTGTCTCTGGGGTGTGGCGGACTGAGAAGATCCATGCTGATACATAACTCTTCTCTGTCTTACAGGGATGTTTAGCTGTGTCACTGCTTCAGGTTGTTTGATCTGTACATGGTAAAATTTCTCTAAAAC
>JALSQH010000230.1 GCA_026985515.1 bacterium | reverse complement strand
AAGCTTTTTGAGTGCTGCAAACATTAGGGATGTTGATATATGTGGTGGTACCATACCCTCTTTGATGAGTCTCTCAGCACCCGGGAGAATCACCGGTTTCCCCATTGTATACTTAACTCGAGTCTCAGACTCCTTTTCAACTTTTATGTAATCGACGTAACCGACTTTCGCGAGATAATCTCCAAGATTTTTTAGAACAAGAAAAACATCATCTGAACCATTGGAGTTTATTTCGTTCCATATTCCATCAAGCACGATTTCTCCTGACCTCCATACAACATCCCACGTTTCCTCACCTATCTTTTCATTCACGGCTTTATAGATGCCATAAAGTTCAAGATCAAAAAATCTATCATCAATCATTTTGCAAAACCTCCTTTACCATTTTTTTCGCCAGTTTGGGAATCACTCTAAATCCCATACAACCAAATCCAGCAAAAAAGTATAGATTGTTAAATTTTCTTGATTTCTTCATAGGTTCCTCCGCTTCCATGCAGAGGGTTGCCCATCCCCTCTCAATAGACGCGTCCGTCAATTCTGGATGCTCCTTTTCAAGATATTCGTAAACAACCGAATAAAATTCTTCATCAACTC
Organism: bacterium; assembly: GCA_026985515.1. Lineage (GTDB taxonomy): Bacteria > JALSQH01 > JALSQH01 > JALSQH01 > JALSQH01 > JALSQH01. The sequence goes on along the minus strand of JALSQH010000230.1, from coordinate 993 downwards.
CTCGGGTTTTATTGACTACGTCTTCTTGTGGATTAACACTTATTCCCTGATTTTCCCGCAGAATCAACCTTTCCTCACCCTCAGGCTTTATCACAAACTCATCGTAGTAAATGACCTGTTGCAGAAACCGCTTGACTGGCTTCAAAAGCAAAGACCTCACCCATTTAAATTTGATCCCTTCCAGATTTTCAAAATCTTTGACGATGAATGGAGTAGATCCACCCGCCGCGACGATAAAAATGTCACCATCAAAAAATCCTCTATCGGTTTTAATTCCCGTAATTTTCTTATCATCAAATTCAATTCCATGAAATGGATTCATCACTTCAAACTTAACCCCTTCTTTTTCAAGCACTATCGATATATAGTAAGCATAATTGTAACCATCCACATAAACGCTTTCTCCCTTTTCCCCTTCTTTAATATGGTCATAAACAATGGGTTTGAAATAGTGGAGAGTGTATTCCTCAATTTCCCTGTAAAAATCAAAAATTTTTGGGTCCATCGGGAAGATACCAGTAGAATACCCCGTCTCACCACTTCCCACAAAGTCTTTCTCGATAACTGTAATATCAACACCCGATTTTTTGAGGAAATACGAGAGGGTTACACCTGCATGGCCGGCTCCAAGTATAACGATTCTCATTTTTTGCTGAAAATATCCCTGATTAACCCTTCTCTGTAGGCATTCTCCCAGAAGTACAGCTCAAATCTCAGGCTTTCTCTAAATACCTCATCGATCCTCTCAAATTTCTTATCACCCACAGACTCCGTAAATCTATCGAGAAATTCCTTTAATCTCGAGGCTATTTCTCCAAATTTCTCAGACGAATACGTCTCAATCCAGTCTCTATAGATGTTTCTCCTGGGCATTCCTCTTCTCTTTAAAAGTTTCCCAATCTCCCAGTAACTGTATTCACAGGGAAAGAGCGAGGCGAGTATCTCCACAATATCACCTTCATACGCTGTCTTGATAAGAAAGTTGGTGTATGA
>JALSQH010000229.1 GCA_026985515.1 bacterium | reverse complement strand
CTGAGCCCGAAGTAATAGAAAAAATCACCGGTGCTCCTGTTGGGTTTGCAGGACCTGTGAATCTTGATTTTGATAACATACTCATTGACCGTTCAGTATTATCTGTAAAAAATGGCGTAACAGGTGCCAATGAAAAGGATTATCACTTTGTAAACGTAAATCCCGGCAGGGATTTCAGTGTGCCAGAAGAGAGGGTGATGAATCTCAGACTGCCGGTGAAGGGGGATAGATGTCCCAGATGCGGGGCAGAACTTGAATTCTCCAGAGGAATAGAAGTTGGTCACATATTTAAACTTGGAACCAAGTACAGTGAGGCCATGAAAGCAACTTTTCTTGACAGGGATGGAAAGGAAAAACCGTTCATTATGGGATGTTACGGAATAGGTGTTACAAGGGTGGCCGCAGCAGCGATTGAACAGAACCATGACGAGAATGGAATCATATGGCCCATTACAATTGCGCCCTTTGAAGTTATCATAATACCAACCAACTGGGATAAAGAGGAAGTCAGGGAAACTGCAGAAAAAATTTATGAGGAGTTAATTGAAGCCGGGATAGAGGTGATCATAGATGACAGGGAGGAAAGGGCTGGGTTCAAGTTTAAGGATGCCGATTTGATTGGTTATCCATTTAAAATCGTTGTTGGTGAGAGAGGGTTAAAGAAAGGAGTTGTGGAGATAAAAAGCAGAAGGGGTGACATCTCGGAAGAGGTGGAAATTAAAAGAGTTGCAAAGAGAATGATCGAACTGGTTGAAAATGAAAAGGAGAAGTATCAACCGTAGTGGAGGTTTGTTTTGAAACGGTTCATATTGATTATTTTGTTATGCAGTTTTGCAGGAAAACTTCTTTCTTTTGATGTAAGGCTCTATGATCTTTTTGCTCCCCCATCAGCACCTTTTGCTTCCTCATTTAAGCAACTTGAAAATCCAGCATATTTGAAGTGGATCATTGATAACCTTGATAGACTGGCTCACAAGGACAGAAGGAACCTGAAAGTTTTCAGACTTCGTAATATTTACACTTTTCTTTACTGGTATGTATTACCGCCAGATAAAAAGGAAAAGGCTGTGAAGCTTGGGTTGAAATTCAGCGAGGAAACCACTTCTCTTTTCCCACGCGACCCGGATGGATGGTTGTGGAAAGGCAGTTTTCTCGGACTTTATGGCTTGATGAAAGGGGTTCTGAATGTTTTAAATCTTGCTCCTCGTGGGCTTTCCTATTTACTGAAAGCTTATAAGCTGGACAAAACCTATCTGCATGGTGAGCCTGCCATTGTTCTTGCAAAGACCCTTTACAAACTACCACATTTTCCTGTGAGTTATGGTGACCCTGAAAAGGCAAGAAAACTTCTCTCTGAAGCGATTTCCATAGATCCAGATTTTCCATATGGATATGTGGATCTTGCTGAACTTGAAGCGTATGAAGGAAATACTCTGGCTGCTCTTTCCTATCTTACCAGGCTCGATGATCTTCATCCCCGGAGCTGGTATGCGAAGATTGTATACCACTGGACCCTGAAAGTTCTGCCATTTTTTCGGGAGCAGATTTCAAAAGTAAAGTGGCACAGATACAGGAATGATTTCTTTGATATACCTGTCACAAAATAGGGTAGTTTCCCTTTTCATCTTTAATTTCAGCAGGGATTGCAGTTCTGGATACTTGACATATCTGTCAATTTTTGATAAAAGTAAGTAAGTGTTTACAAAATAGGGGGTAGCTATGATAAATTTTGAGGTGGGTGAAGATTTAAAGCTGGTGCAGGATACTATTCATGAATTTTCCCTGAACGAGGTTAGGGAAATTGCCAGGGAAGCAGAGAAAATAGGGAAGGTCCCTGAGTCTCTGGAAAAAAAATATGCAGAGCTGTCAATGTTTCTTATTGATTATCCGGAAAATGTGGGTGGTGCGGGCATGGATGTGAGAAGCAGTGTAGTCCTTTACGAGGAGCTTGCATGGGGAGACCCTGCAATAGCCCTTTCTCTTGATACACCTGGATTTGGTGGGTTAGTTATACGATTCTTTGGTACAGATGAGCAGAAGGTGAAGTATCTTTCACCATTCTCTGATCCGTCAAATTTTTCTTATAGAATAGGCTCGGTATGGAACAGAACCTTTGATCCTTACGATACTGAGAGCGTAACTGTGAGGTATGTGAGTAAGGGGGGAAAATTTTTTCTGAATGGAACAGGCTACTTTGTGCATAATTTCGATAACGACGATATATATGTTGTTCTGGCTCTTCCGGAAGGTTCAGAAGATTTGAAAGAATTAAGAGTTTTTATTGTAAAAAAGGAGTCTCCAGGTATAACTACAGGCAGAAAAGATGACAAAATAGGTTTACTTTCTTTCAGAACAGGTGTCGTTGAGTTCAAGGATGTGGAGGCAGAAGTTTTGAGTGGAAGTCAGGACCCCGTAAAGTCACTCGAGGAATCTTACATCTATTTCTGGTTGAGAATCGCTTCAATGATTCTGGGGGCATCAAGAGCGGCACTTGAGTACGCTATTGATTATGCTCAGGAAAGGGTTGCCTTTGGACAGCCCATAGCAAAACACCAGGGTCTTGCTTTTATGATCTCTGACATGGCCATTCTCCTTGAGGGGGCAAGAGATTATCTATGGGAGACTGCCTGGAGTGTGGTGGAAGGTAAAGCATCCATAGGAGATGTTGCAGCTGCTCTTGCACAGATAGCTGTGGCTGCAGATAAGATCTGCCCGGATGCCATCCAGGTACTTGGAGGTCATGGTTACATTATGGACCATCCAGTGGAGAAGTGGGCCAGGGATGCAAAGGCTCTGTCACTCCTTGCAGGATCTTTGATTGTTTTTGAGGATGTTGCCTCAAACTACATAGTTAAAGAAAATGGAGGAAAATAGGATGTTTGATTTTGAATTGAGTCCAGCTATGCAGAACATAAGGGAAATGATACACTGGTTTGCGAAAACAGAAATAAGACCCCTTGCAATAGAGGCTGACAGAACCCATCAGGTTCCAAGGGAATTTTTGATGAAACTTGTTAAAATGGGGTTTGGAGGAGGATCCATTCCCGGAAGATTTGGTGGAGGGAAACTTCTTGGCGAACCTGAAGGAAAGAAGAAGGAAAGTGAAATAAACAGAATTGGTGCCATTGCCATGGAAGAGCTTGCCTGGGGTGATCCTGCCATACTGCTCAACATTCCCGGTCCAGGGCTTGGTGGACCTCCCGTTATGATAATGGGAACCCCGGAACAGCAGAAAATGGCTTTTGAAGTTTTTAAAGACACAGAGAATCCTCACTGGGGAGCTTACGCATTGACTGAACCTGGTTTTGGCTCAGATGTTGCTGCTCTTTCCACAACAGCTGTTAAAGATGGTGATTACTACATACTCAATGGAACAAAAATATTTATTACCAATGGAGCAAGGGCAGACTGGAATGTGGTTTTTGCCACAATTGACAAATCCCTTGGAAGAGCAGGTCACAGGGCTTTTCTTGTTTTTAAGAGGACACCTGGATTTAAGGTAGGTAAAATTGAGCAGAAAATGGGTCTCAGAGCTGCTGAAACTGCTGAGCTGATATTTGAGGATTGCAGAGTTCATAAAGACTTCCTGCTGGGAGGAGAGGAGTATTATGAAAAAAAGGTTAAAGGTGGTGGTTTTAAGGGAGCGATGAAAACATTTGACCAGACCAGACCACTTGTGGCGGCGATGGCTGTGGGAATAGCAAGAGCTGCCTATGAACGGCTTGTTGAGTGGATTAATGAAAATTACATGATAAACAGACCCATTCCCAGGTATCAGAGGATCAGAGAATTGCTGGTGGAAATGGATAGAGAAATTAAAACTGCGAGATATCTCGTGTGGCAGGCTGCCTGGATGGGAGATGTGGGAAAGCCAAATACAAAACATGCATCAATGAGCAAGGCCTATGCAGCCAATGTGGCCCAGAGAGTTACCAGTAAGGCACTGGAAATAATGGGAAGAGATGGACTTGAGAGAGACAACCTCGTGGAAAAGCTTTACAGGGATCAAAAGGTGTTTGATATATTTGAGGGAACTGGCCAGATTCAGAGAATTGTTATTTACAGAAGGTTATTCACAAAACTCTACCACTATACCTGATCAGAGCTTGTAAATTTTTGGAGAAACAATACCTCTGGTGGCGTTGCGGGTATCAAGAATCATTTTTGCCCTTTCAACTATTTCCCGGTAATCGTAAACTGAATGATTGGTTGTAATAACGACAATATCATATTTTTCAATTTCATCTAAAGGTACGGATTTCATCTGCAGTCCTGCTTCCCTGATCTCAGGTACAAATGGATCATTGTAATCAACAATTCCCTTGCGCTCTCTTAAAAGAGAGATAATATCAAGTGCAGGTGATTCTCTCGTATCTGAAACATCAGGTTTATATGCAACGCCAAGAATCAATATTTTTGAACCATTAATGGGTTTTCCATCATCATTCAGAGCCCTGGAGATTTTTTCTACCACATAGTAAGGCATACTGGAGTTGATTTCATCAGCCAGTTGAATAAATCTCGCATTATAGTTGTATGCCTTGAGCTTCCAGCTCAGATAGTGAGGGTCAATTGGGATACAGTGACCACCCAGTCCGGGACCCGGGTAAAATGGCATGAAACCGAAGGGCTTGGTAGCAGCGGCATCTATCACTTCCCATACATCAATTCCCAGTTTGTCACAGATTATTGCTGTTTCATTCACCAGTCCAATATTTATAGCTCTGAAGGTGTTTTCCAGAATTTTTGTCATTTCAGCTACTTTTGGGGAAGAAACAGGGACCACTTTTTCAATTACCTGACTGTAAAGCGTGCTCACAATCTCAAGGCAATCCTCTGTAACTCCACCCACCACTTTTGGTGTATTTTTCGTTGTGAATTTTTTATTCCCCGGATCGACCCTTTCGGGAGAGAAAGCAAGAAAAAAATCTTTACCCACTTTCAGACCGGTTTTTTCAAGTTCAGGTTTTATTATTTCTTCTGTTGTTCCTGGATAGGTGGTACTTTCCAGGATAACTACATGACCTTTTTTCAATCTTTTTGAAATTTCTTTTGTGGCTGAAAGTATATAGGAAATATCAGGGTCTTTCGTTTTCCTCAAAGGAGTTGGTACACATATGCTGATAACGTCAACCTCTTTAAGCCTATCGAAATTGTCGGATGCCTCCAGGATCTTTTTCTCAACAAGAGGTTGTAGTCTTTCAGATGGAATATCGTCAATGTAGGATTTTCCCCTGTTTATGAGATCAATTTTTTTCCTGTCAATATCAAATCCGACAACTTTAAATCCTGCTTCTGCAAATTCCACAGCCAGTGGAAGGCCCACATAGCCAAGCCCTATCACAGAAAAAATAATCTCTTTCTTTAAAATGCGGGATTTTATTTCTTCTTTTATTGACATAAGGTAACTCTGCGGGTAAAATGTTTTCAGTATATTTTATTTCGTGGAGTGCTTTTGTCAAGGGGAGGAAGTTTTGCTGTGATATGTATCACTGCCTTTTTTAAAACAATCTGGTATAATAAGAGAAAAGGAGAGAAGCTGTGATGAATAGAAAACTGTTTTCAGTAATTCTGATAATGGGTTTCTTTCTCTGGGGGACAGGGGTTTTCTCCGGCGAAGAAATTATAATGGAGGAGGGGACACAGCCAGCAACCACTTCTGTGGAAAAGAGTTCGGCACCGGCTCCAGTTTCGGGAAGTGTTACCACCAGGAGCGGAGGCACTGAAGAGGAGATATTTGAAGAGGGAGGACCTGTAGAAGAGGAGAAACCTGCAGGTCCCGGGGAACAGAAAATGGAAAAAGAGATGAAAAACATTCCCCCTTCCACCTCTCTTGAAGAGGAGTTTCAGGAAGAGGAAAGTGGAAATCTTGTTGTCACGGATGAGGAGTTACAGAGACTTGAGGAGAAAATCAATCAACTGAGAAACCAGATTCTGGATACAAAGTCAAAGATAATGGAGCTGGGGGACAGAATTTCTCAGGGGTTTATAAGTGGAACAAAATTGAGGCTCCTTTTTACAAATGACATGGGTGGTACCTTTGCCCCGGTACAGGTGGTTGTAAAACTTGATGGATATCCAATTTATCAGGAGAAGGATGCTTCAAAACTTGAAAAGGCCAGAAATATGGAAATCTTTACCGCCAGTATATTGCCGGAAAATCACAGATTGGATGTGGATATGATAATCAGAGGAAAGGGATATGGAATTTTTACCTACATGGAAGCTGTAAAAATGGAAGTTTCAGCAACCTACTATTTCAGTGCCCCCAGGGGTAAAACAATCACTATAAATATAATGCCAGCAGATAGAGGTTCAATATATCAGCTGAAGGACAGACCAACCATAAAATTTAAGATTGTAGAATGAAGCTTAAGAGTGTTCTGTTTCTTTTGATTTTGATTGGTGGGGATTTTTTTTTAACTGCCCCGGCTCTCTATCCTAAGAAGAGATCACTTATTGAGGAATTATCCAGAAAAGAAAAGATTCAACATGTAAAGAAGTACCTTGATCTTGGTCTCGATTTTTACTCCTCTGGTTCCTACGAAGAGGCAATGGCATTTTTTTACTCTGCAGTTAAATACAGGGAACTGAGTTATCTTCCCGAATACAGGGAAGCCATGTACTATCTTGGCGAATCCTATTTTCAGTCGGGAATGCTTCAGCAGGCTTACCAGACTTACAGGAAGATTCTTGCCATATATGGTAGGGAATTCCCCTTTTACCCTGATGTGATTCAGCGTTTGCTTGAAATATCCATAATGTTGAAACGCTTTGGAGAGGCAATAGGTTACTTCAAGATATTGAAAGAAATTCTTCCCCCTGAAGCTTTTGAAAACAGAGCGTTGTATCTGCTGGGCGTTTCTTATTTTAACATGAGAAAGTACAGGGAGGCTGCAAAACTTTTCAGAAATATTAAAAAGGGTGGTGAGTTTTACCTGCAGTCCCGGTATTATCTTGCTTCAATTTACCTCCTTGAGAATCAGCCTGTAAAGAGTTACAGAATTTTTTACCATCTCCTTAAAGAGGTGAAATCTGATCTGGCTAAAACCCCACTGGAGGAAACCGGTAAGAGAAAGTTTTACACGGATTTCAAAGACCTGCTTCTTCTCTCAATCGGAAGATTATTCTTTGAGGCAGGTGATTACGATAGGGCAAGAAGCTATTATCTGAAAATTACTTCCACATCCCGCTTCTATGACCATGCTCTGTATGAGAGGGCATGGGTATGGGCCATGAAGAGACAATTTGGGAAAACTTATCATTTACTTTACCAGCTCGCTGAGGAAGTACCTGACAGTCCTTTGATACCCAAGGCTCAACTGCTTTATGGTTACTGCTATATTGAGGAG
>JALSQH010000228.1 GCA_026985515.1 bacterium | reverse complement strand
AACATGTGGTGGTTATGGCTCATTTTTCACACGCCTACTACGACGGTGCAAATATCTATTTTACATTTGCGGGATTCAGGGATACCCAGAGAGAGGCAGAAGAGCTCTACAGAGAAGTCTGGAGGGATGCGTTGAAAGCGTGTACTGAACTTGGTGGTACAATAACCCATCACCACGGAGTTGGTGTTTTAAAAGCGGCTTTTATGGATAGAGAGTGGGGCAGGGGAATTGAAATTATTAGAGGTTTGAAGAGTGTCATTGACGAAAATAACATATTCAATCCGGGAAAACTTGGCTTATGAATGTCAAACTCAGTGAGTTTAAAATATTAACATATGATGGTGAAAAAATTGAAGTTGAGGTGAGCAGCATAGAAGAACTCTCCTCTCTACTATCCCTTGCCAGAGAAATGAATCTCCCCATCTACACCATACCTGTTGATGATAGTATAGATAGAGGAATATGGGTTTATCTCTCTCTCAGTGATGTGCCCTTTGTTATTAAAAAAACATCCATGCTCGTTTCCACACCTCTTGACATTGAACTGGACGATTTTCAGGGGAAACTTGTTAAAGAAGGTTTAACATGGGGTCATTATCCCCTCTTTTCTTCGGGAAGAAAAACATTGAGAGAGTACTTTGCCATTGGATTCGGCCTGCAGAATTCAACATTTTTCTCCCGGAGTAGAGATTTTTACACCTCGGGTTACTTTATGCTCCCCGATGGTCGTAGATTTAAAACTGTACTCACTCCGAGAAGTGCAGCCGGTCCCGATGTGGGAAGGTTTCTCATGGGCTCATGGGAAACACTTGCCATAGTCCTTCAGCTGAATACAAGGGTTTATCAGATGCCCCCTTCCTACCTTGAAGCGGCATTTTCCTATTACAGATGGAGTGATCTGGTAGAGGAGGTGAAGGAGATTTTTGCCAGAAGGACCACCCCTGATCATTTGCTCCTTGTCCCTGAGGCGGTTCTTGATGATTTATTTGGCAATGATCATCCTGATGGAAATCTCGTCCTGTTAAGATTGCCTGTGTATGATGAGAAGTTGAGTGAACTCAGATTGAGATTTGTTGAAAAAATCTTAAAAAGAGGAAAGAGGATTCCCGAGGAGGAGAGTGCCCATCTTTTCAGAAAAGCCCTTGATCACTTTGAAAGATCACCCGCCCTCAAAATTTACAGTGCACTGTGGAGCAGAATAAAGGAACTTGGTGGTCACAGGATCGTAATTTCCGGGTGTGATGTGGAGGGAGCTGGTGTTATTCCCCTCGATGGAGAGGAATTTGATGATTTAACTATGACATACCACTACGACATTAAGGCAATGGTGAAGGATTTTAAGAAAAAGTTTCCCGTTTTTTACAATATCTTCACTCAGCTGAAAAGAAAGCTTGACCCTCACAATCTTCTAAATCCCCATATTCTGGAGGTGTAGAATGGAAGATCCAAAAGGTGGACTTGAAGAGTTTGGTCCAAAATTTCGCTGTACAGTATGCGGGTACATTTATGATCCCATGGAGGGAGACCCTGATCGTGAGATACCCTGGGGTACACCCTTTGATAAACTTCCAGAAAACTGGACATGCCCCAACTGTGGGGCACTTAAAAGTGCTTTTGAACCGCTGGAATAGGAGATGCTGAATGTGTGGTATAGTTGGCTATATTGGTGAGGGAGACGCACAGGAAATACTGATTGATGGTTTAAAGAGACTGGAGTACAGAGGTTACGATTCTGCAGGCATAGCGGTGTATGATGGAGAAAAGCTTGTGATTAAGAGGACAAAAGGGAAAATAAGGGATCTTGAAAAAATATTACAGAAGGAGCCATTAAAGGGAAAAATAGGCATAGCACATACCCGATGGGCAACACATGGAAAACCCTCAGAGGAGAATGCGCATCCCCACAGAGTTGGTCCCATTGCAGTGGTGCATAACGGTATTGTTGAAAACCATGTTGAGTTGAGAAGGTGGCTTGAGGAAAAGGGTCACACCTTTTCCTCGGAGACGGATACGGAAATATTTGCACACCTCATAGAGGATCGTGTGAAAAAGGGGGAAGATTTCCTTGAAGCTGTTCTCTGGACTTTGAAACAGATAAGAGGCTCCTATGCCATCGCAGTTATCAACGAAAATCAGCCAGACAGATTAATAGGTGCAAGAAGTGGAAGTCCGCTGGTGCTTGGTCTGGGAGATGGTGAGTATTTTCTCGCTTCAGATATTCCTGCAATTCTCTCCTACACACGGGAAATGATTTTTCTTGAGGATGGAGATGTTGTGGAGCTGAAAAGAGATGGTTACAGAATTGTTGACCTTGATGGTAATCCCGTAGATAGAGAGGTAAAGAAGATCAGCTGGGATCCCAGTATGGCGGAGAAGTCTGGCTACAAGCATTTCATGCAGAAGGAGATTTTTGAACAACCCAGAGCCATTGCAGATACATTAACGGGCAGAGTATTTACCAATTCTGGAGAGATTAGATTTGAATTTTTCAACATGGATGAAGATTTTGTTAGAGCCATTGAGAGAATAACCATAGTTGCCTGTGGTACAAGCTGGCATGCTGGATTAATTGGAAGATTCTATCTTGAAAAATTTGCCCAAATTCCTGTTGAGGTGGAACTTGGGAGTGAATTCAGATACAGAGATCCCATCATTGCAAAGAAGCATCTGGTTATAGGTATCTCCCAGTCTGGTGAAACTGCAGATACCATTGCCGGCCTGAAGGCAGGAAAGGAGAAGGGTGCCAGGATTCTTTCCATATGCAATGTAATAGATTCTTCCATTGCCAGGATGTCAGATGATGTACTGTACACCCATGCTGGTCCCGAAATTGGAGTTGCATCAACAAAGGCTTTCACAACCCAGATAGTAACCCTTTTCATGCTCGCCCTTTTGCTTGGTAAAATTAGAGGGATTGTTTCTGAAGAGGAAGTTAAAGAAAAGATCGAGAGATTACTCCAGTTGCCATCTTTTGTGGAGCAGGTCCTCAAAAACGATGATTTGATTGAGAATATTGCAAGGAAGTATTACAGATATCAGAACTTCCTCTATCTCGGAAGACACCTCAATTTTCCCATTGCACTGGAGGGAGCTCTTAAACTTAAAGAAATTTCCTACATTCATGCAGAGGGGTACCCTGCCGGTGAGATGAAGCATGGGCCCATTGCGCTTATTGATGAAAATATGCCTGTGGTTGCAGTGGCGACTCGCTCTTCCGTTTATGAGAAAATTTTCAGTAACATTGAAGAGGTGAAGGCAAGAAATGGAAAAGTTATAGCCCTTGCCACACAGGGTGATGAAAGAATTAAGTCTATTGCTGATGATGTAATTTATCTTCCCCATTTAACCGAGGAGTTAAATCCCGTTATAAATTCAATACCTCTTCAGCTTTTTGCGTATCATGTTGCTGTATTGCGTGGCACAGATGTTGATCAACCAAGGAATCTTGCAAAGAGTGTAACTGTAGAGTAACAGAATGAAACCATTAAATGTGAAGAGACCTTCTCTGAAATTGAAAGGTATTTTTCCACCTCAAACCCAGCCAATAATCTTTGCCTTCATTATTGGGATTCTGGCTGCTCTGGGAAACATCATTCTCAGGTTCATTGTTGAGGGTATGGAAAAGCACTTTTTAATACCACTGGAGACTGCAGCAGAGGGGAACATTTCTGTGCGGCTCCTGATAATTGCTGTGCCTGTTGTTGGTGCAATTGTTCTCTATGCCTTTGTGAGGGCTTTTAAAGTTAAGAGTGTTGGTTATGGCTTTCCATTTTTTCTTGAAAAGGTTAATCTGAAGGGAGCGGTTATTCCATTCAGAGAAATAATTGAACAGATCATTGGTCCTGCCATAACTCTCGGTTTTGGTGGTTCTGCTGGACTTGAGGGTCCATCTGCAAGGATTGGTGGCGGGGTGGGTTCAGTAATTGGCCAGTATACTGGTGCCTCAGGTAAAAGAATGAAGCTGTTTGTTGCCAGTGGTTCAGCCGCCGCCATCGCTGCAAACTTCAATGCCCCCATTGCCGGTGTATTTTTTGCCCTTGAAATAGTTTTAGTTGGTGAGTATGAACTTGAATCCCTTGGTGCCATTGTTATAGCATCTGCCATGGGAACCGTGATGTCAAGGGCGGTTTTTGCCAATCACCCCATTTTTGATATACCCCAGTACACCATGAAGAACCCCATCGAGCTTCTTTACTATGTTGGTCTGGGACTCTTCGTTGCCTTTTTTTCAGTTTTTTTCATAAAGCTTTTCTACGGCGTTCAGGAGTGGCTTGATAAGTTCTGGAAAAAAATGGGTATTGAATCTTTACTTGCAAAGCTTATTCTTGGTTTTTTAGGGGTTGGTATAATCGGTTTCTTTACACCTCATGTTCTGGGTGGAGGTTACTTTTTCATTCACAAAACATTGATTGGGGGCATTAGCCTCTGGCTTCTCGTTGCACTCATTTTTACCAAAATGATTGCAACTGCCCTGACACTCAATTCCGGTGGAATGGGCGGGATGTTCGGACCTGCAATTTTCATAGGAGCAGTTGTTGGTGGTGCGTATGGTGGACTTTTAAATCTCATTACTCATTCGGCTATTTCCCCTGGAGCCTATGCCACAGTTGGTTTTGGTGCCTTTCTGGCCGCTTTAACACACGCTCCCTTTACTGGAATATTTCTGCTTTTTGAAATGACTGGTGATTATCAGATAATGGTTCCCGCCATGATAGCAAGTGTGATAGGTGTAATTGTTGCTCAGATTCTTCATCCCTATTCAATTGATACCCATGCTCTGGCAAAGAAGGGTATTTTCCTTGAGGCCGGTAAGGAAGTTGGAGTTCTCGGTGGAATTAAAGTTTCCGATATTGTTAAACCCGGCTTCGTTCCAATTTCTCCACATACCCCCCTGAAGGAGATTCTGAGACTCGTCACAGAAACTGAGTTCCCATATTTTCCCGTGATCAATGATAAAGGTGAACTTGTGGGGATCGTTTCACTTCAGGATATAAGAAGTGTGCTTCTGGAGGGGGAGGAGCTTGGAAATCTGGTCGTGGCAGAGGATATTGCCACAAAAGATATAATTTCAGTTGAACCACACGATGATCTGAACAAGGTTCTGACGAAGTTTGCCATTAAGGATCTTGAAGCACTGCCAGTTGTTACCATTGATAAAGATGGGAAAAAGAGGCTGGTGGGTTTTGTAAATCGTGGTGATGTGATAGCCAGGTACAATCAGGAAATTCTTCAAAAATACTCAGAAGCTGGTGGGGAAAGTGGAAAGGAAGGTTGATCTCAGGAAGGTTCTCAATCCCTCCCAGTATGAGGCTGTTACCACTGTGGATGGTCCACTTCTTGTCCTTGCTGGAGCTGGTAGCGGGAAGACGAGAGTTATAACTTACAGGATCTACTATCTCATCAATGAAATGGGGGTTCCACCTGCCAGCATACTGGGAGTAACCTTTACCAACAAAGCTGCTGAGGAGATGAAAGAAAGGGTGGTGAATCTATGTGGGAGAGATGCAAGGTATGTAAACCTGATGACTTTTCATTCTCTCGGCAATAAAATTTTGCGTGAAACTGCACCGCTGATAGGGCTTGAAAGCAATTTTACCATCTTTGATCAGGATGATCAGAAGAGCCTTGTAAGGGAAGTGATAAGAGACCTTGGTCTGAGTACCGAGTATTATGAAGCTGGTAGCATTGTTAACATGATCAGTCGTTTCAAGAATGAGGGGAAATTGCCTGATGACATTTCCGTTAAGGAACTTGATCCAAATATTGTCAGAATTTACAGAAATTATGAAGAAAAAATGAGACAGAATAACGCCCTTGACTTCGGGGATCTTCTCCTCAGAACATACATCCTTTTTGAGGAAAATCCGAAAGTGTTGGAGTATTATCAGGATCTCTACCGTTACATACTTGTTGACGAGTTTCAGGATACCAATTTCATACAGTATGAAATCATAAAAATGCTTGCTGGAAAGCATAAAAATATCTGTGTTGTGGGGGATGAGGATCAGACCATTTACACATGGAGGGGAGCGGAACCGGATAATGTTTTCCAGTTTGCCAGAGATTTTCAGGGAACAAAAATAATAAAACTTGAGGAGAATTACAGGTCAACGGGGAAAATTCTTGAAGTTGCAAATACACTTATTTCAAAAAACAGAAAAAGAATGGGGAAAAGGCTCTGGACCAGAAATCCACCGGGAGAGGAGCCTGTTCTCAGAGCGTATGTTGATGAAATTCAGGAGGCCTCATGGGTTGCTGATCAGGTAATGAACCTTGCCAGATCAGGTTACAGTTTCAAAGATATGGCGGTGTTTTACAGGATGAACTATCAGTCAAGGGTCCTTGAAGAAGAATTTGTGAGGAGGAGAATCCCCTATCAGGTGGTGGGGAATCTCAAATTCTACGACAGAAAAGAGACAAAGGATATAATTGCATATTTGAGGGTTATTTACAATCCAAAGGAGAATTTAAGCCTTTCCCGAATTATCAATGTTCCCCCCAGGGGAATAGGGGAAAAAACTTTTCAGGAAGTAAAAAGAATTGCTGAAGCACGTGGTATTTCCTACTGGGAAGCCATTGAATTGCTTGTATCCGGTGGCGGAATTGCAGGAAGAAAGTTGCAACCCTTTTACTTCCTCATTTCCAGTTATCTGGAAAAAAAAGTGAGTATGAATGTTTATGAAATGGCAATGGAATTGATTGAGGATCTGGAATATGATGATTATCTATACAGATATGATTCTAAAAACGCTGAGGGAAGGATTGCAAATGTGGAAGAACTCCTTGCGTCAATGAAGATATATGTTGAAAATACAGATTCTCCTTCACTTGGTGATTATCTTGAGAAAGTAGCTCTCATCAGTGATGCCGACACAATAAAGGATGAGGACAGTGTTTCCCTGATGACCCTCCATGCCTCCAAGGGACTTGAATTTCAGGTGGTTTTCATAGTGGGACTCAGTGATGGAATACTCCCACATGTCAGGTCCAGAGAGAGTGAAGATGAACTTGAGGAGGAAAGAAGACTCTTTTATGTGGGCATTACCAGAGCCAGAGAAAAACTTTTCCTCTCCTATTCTTCTACAAGAAGAACATATTATGGTGCTACAGAGCAAATGGAACCATCAATTTTTCTGAGAGAAATAGGGCTGGTTCCTTTAAAATCACAATTGGCTGGAAGAGAAGAATCCCGGAGACCGGTGGAGATGAATAACCAGAGAATCAGGGGAGGAACCATAATCAACCATCCAAAGTGGGGTAAGGGGGTAATTGTTAAAATTGATGGAAGTCGTGTTACCATTCTCTTTGAAAGTGTTGGAGAGAAACTTCTTTCCCTGGAATTTGTTGAAAAAATTGCAGGAAAGGATTAAAATATTTATCTGAAATGACAAAAAGAATAAATCTACTTTTCCTCTCATTTCTGTGCGGTGTTGCTCTTTTCCTTTCGTTTTCCCCTCTCCATTCTGAACCTGAAGGTGATAAGGTCAAAGTAGTCAGAGTGGTGGATGGGGACACCATTGTTGTGAGATTCCAGAATGGAAGATATGAGAAAGTCAGATTAATTGGTATAAATACTCCTGAAACTGTTGATCCCCGAAGACCGGTGCAGTATTTTGGAAAGGAGGCTTCAAAATATACAAAGAAGCATCTCCTTGGTAAAACTGTATACCTGCAGTATGACTGGCAGTTGAGGGACAAATATGGGAGACTTCTTGCCTATGTTTTCCTCCCTGATGGTACTTTTTTCAACGCAAAAATAATCAAAGATGGTTACGCCTTTGCTTTTACCAGATACCCGTTCAAGTATATGGAACTCTTTAGAAAACTGGAGAGAGAAGCAAGAGAACATGGGAGAGGATTGTGGGGACCTGGCAGTCCATACCTGAAAGAGAGAAAAAAGCACAGGAAGAAGAAGTGGCACGGAAAACTCTACAGGTTTGACAGAATTCTGGGTAAGTATGTTGCTTCCAGAAGAGGAAAATATTTTTACTCCCCCTATTGCAGGGAATCAATGAGGATAAAACCCAAAAATCGTGTATGGTTCCAGACATGGCAGGAGGCAGTGGAGGCAGGTTACAAACCCCACTGGTGCCTGAAAAAATTGAGAAGATAGCCTCCAGTAAAATTCTGGTGGTAGATACAAGTGTCCTGTTTTACCTTACAAGAGCGGGGTTAATTGAGAAGGTGCTTGAATGCTGGCATGTTGTTATTCCTGAGAGTGTGAAGGTTGAGAGTTTGAGAAAGGGTTGCAAAGAAAGTGTGGTTCTCAAGAAACTTATTGAAGAGGGTAAAATAGAAGTGAGAAAAGATTTTTGCTCTTTTCCCGCTGAGGATGATGTCGTTAGAATTGCTGTGGGTGAAGGAATTCCCATGATCGTTGATGATGGTCGTATAGTTAAGGAGGCTTTCAAAAGGGAAATTTTATTTACCAGTTCACCAATGATCCCCGTTCTTCTCTTTTTGAAAGATAAACTTGATTTTGAAGAAACTGTTGAAAAGGTTAATGAGATACTTGAAAGGGGCTATTTTGGAGAAAATGTAAAAAATTTTATGAAAGAAGTTTTGAATTTTTACAGGGGGCTGTGATGAAAAAGTATGGATTCTGCATCATAGGCGGCGGTGTGGGGGGACTGGGATTTGCCGATGGCCTTGTGGAGAGCAAAAGGGATGATTTTATTCTTCTGGAAGGAAGGGATGAATTCATGTACACACTCACATGGTTGAAGCATGTGAAAAAACATTCCGGAATCTTCCAGAAGGATTACACAGGTGTGGAGTTCAGAGATGAGTTGCTCAGGAAAAAGAGGGAAGAAGGAAAATTTGTGAGAAATGCAAGGGTATTTGACATTGATACCCGAAAAATGAAAGTGAGCTATTATCACAATGGCGAAGTGAAGGAAGTGGAGTGTGAGAATATAGTGCTGGCGGTGGGTGGAGTCCCGATAATTTATGGAGATAATTTGCTTGCCGGTTACAGAGGGGCAGGGATTTTTTCCGCGTATCAGGTTGGGGAGATGCTCGTTCACTACGATTTTCTTCCCGGAAAAAGGATGGCAATTTATGGAGATAATGAGTATGCCATTGATCTTGCCTATCTTTCCATTGATTGTGGCTTTGAACCGGTACTGATATTTAAAGGAGATCATCTCCCTGAGGGTACGGAGAAAATGCAGGTCATAATGGGGAGAATAAAAGAATTAAAGGGGGGATTGAGGCTTGAGAATGTGACCCTTGATACGGGAGAAGTTGTTGAAGTGGATACCCTTGTGGTGGCTGGAAAATTTATCCTTGAGAGAGGCTGGAGGGAAAAGTTAAAGATTACATGGGATCTGACGAACTGGAGGGGCATCTCACCTGATGAAAGATTGATTCTCACTGGTGATGCTCACAGGCCAGACTTTGATTTTGCACTGCAGTATGAAACTGCCTTTGAGAAAGGAGTCGAATATGGAAAAAAGTAATTTTGATGTGGTCATAATAGGGGCAGGTATAACAGGAAGCGGTATAGCCTATGAACTGAGCAAATTACAACTTTCCATTGCGATTTTGGATAAGGCTCCTTTCCCCTTTCAGGGTGCCAGTAAGGCCAATTCAGGGATAATTCATGCCGGATATGATGACCCTGATGGTTCAATGAGGGCAAAAATGGTGGTAAGGGGGAATCAGTTCTATTCCAGGTGGGCTGATGAACTGGGATTTGATTTTAAAAGAATCGGGTCCATTGTGGTTGCTTTTACGGATGAGGAGGTTGAGACACTGAAGGAAGAAATGGAGCGGGGTCAAAGGCGGGGAATAGAAGGTCTTGAAATTGTTGAGGGAAAAGCTCTTTTTGATCTTGAGCCCAACCTGAATAAAAGTGCAATTGCTGGGTTGTATGCTCCCTCAGCGGGAGTTGTGTGTCCCATGGAGGTTGTGAATTTCCTCTTCAGAGCATCAGTGGCAAATGGGGTAACCCCTTTTCTTTCGTGCGAAGTAAAGGGCTTCAGGAAAGAAGCAGAGAAAATAACCCATGTGGAAACTACATGTGGAGAAATTTCTGGCAGGATAATCATAAATGCTGCAGGTGTATTTGGAGACAAAATATCTTCATTGGCAGGGATTGATCGTTACAGAATTATTCCGAGAAAGGGTGAATACATACTTCTGGAACCTCATCCTGATTATGATGTGAACCATGTTATTTTTCCGGTTCCAACCAGGGTGTCTAAAGGTGTTCTTGTTATCAAAACAGTCACTGGAGATGTTCTCATAGGTCCAACTGCCAGAAATCTGGAGGACTCAGAAAGGGAGAATACCCTTACCACTCCGGATGGATTGCAGGAAGTTCTTGAGAAGGCGAAAAAACTTGTACCATCCCTTTCCACTGCACTCACTGTGAAAACTTTTGCAGGCATTAGAGCGCAACCCAGTACAAATGATTTTATAATTGAAGATTACGATGAACCTTCCAATTTCATAAATGTGATAGGTATAAGATCTCCCGGACTCACCTCTGCGCCGGCTATTGCTGAGTATGTTGTGGAGATGGTCAGGGGGAAACTTGATGGAGTTGAACCTAAAAAAGATTTTTTTGTACCTCAGTTGAAGAAGCCTGATCCAGTTGAAATGATGAAAAAAAGGGCTGATGGATGGGGTGTCTTCCTTACTCCTCATCTTGATTCTCCGCCACTGGCAATGCTTGAAATGGCATGGAATTGGGGAATAAAGGGAGAACTTTACAATTATACATGCTTTACTGATAATGGTCTCGGGGTTGATCTCTCTGCAACTTTTCAGAATGAACTGACGAGGTGGCTTCTGAAGAAGGGTCTCACAGTTGAAGAAATCAATTACAGATTTCCTGGCTCATGGCAGTTTGTAAAGGGTAAGTGTGGAGGGAAGAAATGAAGAAAGTTATTACTCTTTTCCTGTTCATTTTGATTCAGTTTTCTCCGCTTCTTGCACAGATCAGGGTGGCAACTTCCATATTTCCTCTTGCAAGCATAGCTGAGGAAATAGGGGGAAGTCATGTTGAGGTTATCAACATACTTCCTCCCAATGTTTCTCCCCACATATTTGAACCCAGGCCAGTGGATCTGGTAAAGTTAAAGAATATCAAAGTGGCTGTGTATGTGGATGACCATATAGAGCCATGGTTTCGCAGCATTCTAAGGGGAATTTCCACAAAACCTATTGTGATAAAATTCTCAGACCTTGTTCCGGTGGAAAACAACAATTTTCATCTCTGGCTCGATCCGATCAGGGTAAAAAAACTGGCAGTGGCAGTGACTTCTGCTTTAATCAAGCTTGATCCAGATGGAAAGGATTACTATTTGAAAAATGAAAAAAGGGTTCTTGAGAAACTTGACAATCTTGATAAGAGCTACAGAGAGCATTTATCAAGGATAAAAAACAAGAATGTGATATTTTTTCACAATGCCTGGTATTATCTTGCAAAGAGATATGGTCTGAACACAGTGGATGTTGTGATAAAAAGTGCTGGGACCAAGCCTTCACCCCGTGAAATGCTTGAGTTAAAGAAGGAAATTGAAAGGTATCACATCAGGGTCATCTTTGGTGAAATGGTGGGAGGAAGGCAGCTTCTTGAGAAAATATGTAAAAATTTAGGTGTTGGATATATACTTCTTGACCCTATTGGATGCAGAGATTGTAAGGATAGGAGCAGCTATTTTGAAATGATGGAGTTTAATCTGAAGCAGATACTGAAAGGTACCGGAAGATGAAAAAAGCTTTGAGGGTTTCTGGTCTAAATGTAACTCTATCCGGCAGAAGAATTCTTGAGAATATTTCTTTTGATGTGGAAGAGGGGAAAATACTCGGGATTGTGGGTCCCAATGGAGGGGGAAAGACGACTCTGCTTAAAGCTATTTTAGGGCTTGTAAGTTACGAGGGTGAAATCTCCATATTTGGATTTTCACCTGCAGAAGCGAGAAAAAGAGGCATTGTGGGATACCTGCCACAGAGAAGTTTATTTGACCCGGATTTTCCATTGAAGGCGAAAGATGTTGTTGCTCTGGGAATGGTTAAGGGCTGGTTTGGTAAATTGCCCTCTGACTGGAAAGAAAGAGTTGAGCATTATCTGAAGCTTGTTAACATGGAGGAGTGGAAGGATTATCCCTTCGGGAAATTATCAGGTGGGCAGCAACAGAGGGTTTCCATAGCAAGAGTTCTGGCAGGGGAGCCCCAGATTGTGTTTCTTGATGAACCAAATACTGGAGTTGATGTGGTTGCCCAGGAGGATTTTTATCAGTTGCTGACGAAGTTGAACAGAGAACTCAATCTCACCATAGTTATGGTTTCTCACGATATTGGTGTGATTTCATCATATATTCATGAAGTTGCCTGTCTTAACAGAGTTCTTCATTATCATGGTGCGCCTGTGTGTCTTACACAACCGGAAATATTAAAGAAGGTATATGGACCTGCTGCAGATAGAGTTCTTGTGCATGATGAGAAATGTGAAAATTGCGGATACCCCGACATTTCTGGAGGGAAGTGATGATTGAAGTATTATCTATGCCCTTTATGCAGAGAGCGATTACAGGCGGTTTGATTCTTGCAGTGATTGCAGGAGTTCTGTCGGTTTTCATCGTGCTGAAGAGATTGTCATTCATAGGGGTGGGAATTTCTCATACTGCCTTTGGAGGAGTTGCCCTTGGTGTTCTGCTGGGTATCAATCCCTATGTAACTGCAATAATTTTTGCTCTCCTTGGTGCTATTTCTATTGGAAGTATAAGCAGAAGAGGGATGATACATGAAGATACCTCCATAGGGATCCTCTTTGCCACTGCCATGGCCCTTGGAGTGATATTTATTGCTCTTGCGAAAAATTATAATGTGGATATTATGGGGTACCTCTTCGGTAATATCCTTTCTCTTGTTGATAGTGACATCTATCTTGCTGTTGCTGTTGGGGTGTTGATACTGCTTTTTCTTGCAATTTTTTTCAGAAGAATGATTTTTGCCGCTTTTGATGAGGAGGTTGCAGTGGTAAATGGTATCCCGGTGGCCTTTCTCTTCTACATGTTCCTTTCAATTGTTGCTCTCACAATTGTGATTTCTATAAAAATGGTTGGAATAATTCTGATTTCTGCGATGCTTGTCATACCTGGGGCCACTGCATATATGATAACTTACGATTTTCTTCTTTTAACAATTTTATCTGTCCTGTTTGCAATTGCAGGGGTACTTCTCGGACTTTTTGCAAGCTTCTGGTTCAATCTCCCCTCAGGGGCGACAATTGTCGTTACTTTAACCTTCCTGTTCCTGATCGTTCTTGCAGTTAATCCAAAGAAAAGGGTAATCCTCTGATTACCTGCTCAGTGAATCCCACCTTGCAATGATTCTGTCCGCTGCATAGGATGAGAAAGCCATAATGGATTCCTGTGGATTAACTCCGAGAGAAGTGGGGAATATGCTGGCATCAATTACGAAGAGGTTGTTGACATCAAATGTTTCAAGTTCCTCATTTACGACTGCTTCTTTTGGATCGGAACCCATCCTTGCTGTACCCATGGGATGGAAAGCTGAGAGTTCAAGCATGTCTGGTTTGAGTTTTATGGTGTCAATTTTTGATAGTTGCGAAGGAGAATTGATAGATTCCAGAGAAAAAATGGGTGGGTAGATTTTTTTTGCTCCCGCTGCAAAGTAGACTTCACTGGCTATTCTTATTGCTTTTCTGAATTTTTCAAGGTCTTCTTTGTTCATGTTATAGAAGAGAAGTGGAGTTTCACCAGCAACTTTTACCATTCCAGATGAGGAGTCATGAACCATGATTCCAAAGCCGGCCAGATGGTTGTAGTCAAGCATCATTTTTTTAATATCTTTTCCAAAAGAGGGTAAAGCAATTGATAACATTGAAGGTGGCAACCAGAATCCCTCAAAGATGATCCACTCATCTGCAAATTCATCAACACAGTAGGCCTGGGGTATTCCATACCAGCTGCTGAGTTCTTCGTCGAAATAACCCATTACTTTTGCTGCGGGATGGATTCTTAGATTTTTACCCACCATATTGTTATGTCTTCCTATGCCGTTTCTCTTCAGAATCACGGGGGTATAGATTGCCCCTGCAGAAACAATCACCACAGTGGCTCTTATTTCAAAAGTGTAGATTGACTTTTCAACACCATATTTCCCCTTCATGAAGTGTCCTTTAATACCAATGGCGCGTGAGTTTTTTATAATTATTTTCTCTGCATGTGCATATGTGTAGTAAATGGCTCCATACTGTTCTGATCTGGGTATGTAAGTAACATGCATGGCCTGTTTCGCATCTTCAGGACAACCAAATGGACAGACCCCGCTGCCCTTGCAATCCTTCATGTTTCTTTTGAGAGGGAAGCCGTGAAGCCCCAGTTTCTGTGCCCCTTCTGCAAATAACTGGTTATTCCTGCCCATCAGTTCCCAGGGAACTTCCATTGTATGGGTTATCTCTTCCACCTCTTCAAAGTAAGGTTTGAGAAGGTCGGAAGTTATTGTTTTAATCCCGTAGTCCCTTCTCCACTCATCTATAACTTCGTTGGGGGTCCTGAACATGGTTCCAGAATTTATTGTTGTGGTCCCTCCAAGAGTTCTTCCAAGAGGAAGCAGGATCCCTGTGTTTCCCAGAGTAAGGACAGAACCTGCGTCACGGTACATCAGTTTGACCATTTCGTAAGAATCGCCATTGAATACATTTTTTGTAAAGTGGCCACCCTCTTCTACAACCACTACTTTTTTCCCATTTTTCGCAAGCCTGTATGCGGCAGGTGCTCCACCTGCCCCTGATCCAATAATTACCACATCTGCGTCAATCTTAATATTTTTTTCAACTTTTCTTCCATCAATAATCATCACGCTGCCTCACTTTTGCTTTTAAATCTATTGACAGGGTATCCTATTGCGTTGAGGACATTGTTTCTGGAGTAGTAATAGGGAAGAATGAGCATCGATGTGAGAATGTATATCCCGCGAATTGAGAAGATTTTGCTATCATGAATTCTCTTCATGATGCGGTATCTGGTTTCAAATGAAAGTCTTGAGAAAGGCTTAAATCTTAAGAAGAGAATAGGAAGAAGATAGTTGATGAACCACAGGAGAAGTTTTATGAAAAATCTTTTAAGTGGTCCCACAAGAAGGAGGAAGGTGTCCACCTCTTCAATCAATTCTTCTTTGTCAAGTGGTACATCTATTCCTTCTCCTTCAGGTATGACCACCTCAGAAATTGCAATCACTGTTCTGCAGACAAAACCTCTGGCAAATCTTCTCTTTTTCTTGCAGATTTTCATCTTAATTCTCCTTTAAAAGTTGTTTCATCCCCCTGGTCAGATATTCCTCTGCAGTTTCAAAGGCACTTTTACTGTCTCCATTTTCAATGGCTTTGAGAATTTTCTCGTGGGTTTCGATGAGGAAGGATTTTGATACAATCAGGTCCTCAAAGATATCCTGGTTTTCAATGTAGAAATCAGAGATGAAGTTCAGCAGAAACCTGTATAGAATATTTTCCGAGGCGTCAGCTAAAATTTCAAAAAATCTGAGATCCTGTTTTTGAAGTTGAGAAATATCGTCAGTTTCCTTCTCTTTTTCTATCACCTGACGAAGTTCTCCTATAAATTCTTTCCCTCTTCTGATGGCTGCTTTCTTGGCCATATCCGCCCCCACAAGGATTCTGAATTCCAGAACAGACTTCAGAAAAGCTCCTCCCACAGCATTGCTTTTTGCTAAAAGGTAGGGAAGAATCTGCCAGTTACCCTCTCCAAAGATATCTCTCACAATGGAACCACCACCGGGATTTATCTCAATAAACCCCATCTTTTCGAGAGCCTTTAGAGCTTCCCTGATCGGTATCCTGGTTACATTGAAAATTCTGGCAAGTTCTCTCTCTGAAGGAAGTTTTTCTCCTGGCTTGAAGTCACCATTGAGAATCCTCTCCCTTATCTTTTCTATGATCTGATCAGAAACCCTCTTCTTCTCAATAGGTTCAAACTCTTTCTTCCCCATAACTGGTAATACCAGTATACCAGATGAGACTGGTGAGGTCAAGGGGGATATGAAGGGGATACAATTTTATCATCACAAATGTCTCCTTCTTTTCCCTTTCTTCCCCCTCCCCAATGTGTTATATTATTTACAAAGGAGGTGACTGGATGTTTTCAGAAAAGCTGGAGTTTGCCATTGAGGTCGCCAGAGGTGCGGGAAAAATTCTGAGAGAAAATTACGGAAAGAGTAAGGAAATCAACTTCAAAGGGGAAATTGATCTTGTAACAAATGTGGATCTTCAAAGTGAAAAATTTATCATTTCGCAGATAAAGGGTAAATACCCTGATGATAAGATTCTTGCTGAAGAGTCTGGTGAGAGTGGAACAGGTGGGAATGTATGGATTATTGACCCCCTTGATGGTACGACAAATTTTGCCCACGATTATCCAAAGTTTGCCGTTTCAATTGGATATGTTGAGGATGGAGTTATAAAAATAGGGGTCATTTATGATCCACTCCTTGACGAGTTGTTCTATGCTGAAAGGGGAAAGGGGGCTTTTTTAAATGGTAAGAAACTTAAAGTCAGTGAAATTGGCAACCTGCAGGTCGCCCTCCTTGCCACAGGTTTTACCTATGATGTGAAAGTCACAGGAAAAAACCTGAGCGAGTTCAGGCACTTTGTTCTGACCGTTCAGGGGGTTAGAAGAGATGGTTCTGCCGCCCTTAATCTTGCCTACCTTGCAGCGGGAAGGTTTGACGGTTTCTGGGAATATGGTCTTAAACCCTGGGATGTGGTTGCAGGGGTGCTTTTAGTTGAAGAGGCGGGAGGCAGAGTAACGGATATGAGTGGCGGAGAGTATAAAATTGGAAGTTATGAAATTCTGGCAAGTAATGGTAAAATACATGGTGAAATGATAGAGGTTCTGAAAAAAGCAAGAGAGGAGCAAGATGGAGAGAAATGAAAAGAAAGTTAAGGTAGAGGTAAATGAAGAAAAAAAGATTCCCGTTTTTTCCAATGTCCTTTTCCTCCATGTTAACGAAAGTGAATTTATCCTTGATTTCGGTTTTTTTCAGCCCCAGGAACCTGTGGCAGAAATAGTTGCCAGGGTTGCCACCACCCCTTTTCATGCCAAGAGGTTTCTCATGATTCTTGAGAACAGTATAAAGCAGTATGAACAGACATTTGGGGAAATTAAGGTTGACCAGAAAAAATTACCTCTTGAAGGAGGTGTAAATTGATACTTCCGTCTCCTGTAAATCCCGGGGATACCATTGGAGTCATAGCTCCCGCGAGCCCCTTTGATGTGGAAAGGTACAGAGAAGGAATTGAGGTTTTAAAGAAAGAGGGTTTTAACATAAAAGAGGGAGAGAATATTTTCCAGAAAAATGACTACCTTGCTGGTGATGTGAGACAGAGGCTGATTGATCTTGAGACTCTTTATGAGGATGAGAGTGTAAAAGCTATTATGGCTATCAGGGGTGGATATGGCAGCATGCATCTTCTTCCCTATTTGAGAGAAGAAGATTTCAAAAAAAATCCCAGGTTATTTATTGGAAGCAGTGATCTCACAGCTCTCCATCTATTTTTCAATTTCAGAGTGGGGATTGTGACCCTCTATGGTCCAATGGTGGATGGGGATTTCGGTGTTGCAGAGGATGAGACCAACATGCGGGTGCTGAAAAAAATTATGGCACTGCCAGATGAATATGAGTATCCCGTTGGAGATCTCCTCATTGCACATCATGGAAGAGGGGAGGGAATTCTTGTAGGTGGGTGTCTCAGTCTGATTGTATCCCTTATTGGTACCCCCTTTGAGCCAGACTTTGATGAAAAAATTGTATTTCTGGAAGATGTGAACGAGCCTCTTTACAGATGGGACAGGATGCTCACCCAGCTTGTTCTTTCGGGAAAATTAAACAAAGCAAGAGGTCTTATTATCACAATGGCAGGTTACAACTCATATGAGGCAAACGATTTTATCAGTAAATTTTTCAAAGGGTGGAACATTCCCATTGTTACCAATTTTCCAGCCGGTCATACAGTACCCTTTTTTACCCTGCCCTTTGGTTACATGGCTGAAATTGACACATTAAACAGGGTCTTCAGAGTATGGAAGACAACCTGAGCAGGATAAATGAACTCATTGAAAAATTCGCCATCCTCGTTGAGGAAAATAAGCGATTGAGAGAAGAGAAGAAAAAACTGGAAGATGAAAATCAATACCTCAGATCCTACCTCGTCAAGTGCAGAAAAGAAATCGAGTATATTAAGAGTTTAAGAGACAGGGCCTTAAAGAAAATAGAAAAAGCCATTGAGGAAATTGACCGGTTGAAGTAGAGCTACCTTTCTGGTCTTCTGTCTCGTTTTTTCCTGTAAAATTTGGCATAATCATTGAGTTAAACAACTGGATTTGTTTTTTGAGGAAAATTGAATTAAAATTTTTCCAGTAACAGAAAGGAGGGAGGTTATGAGAAAAGTCCTTTTATTTCCTTTTATTATGTTACTTCTCCTGCTTGTTTCGTGTCATCATAACAAAAGTGAAAGAAGTAAAAAACCAACAGAAGAACAGTTATGCAGAAATGCAATTGAGGAGTATCCTGTTACTGTTACCGGGATCAGGGATGCTGAAGAGTACTGTCTTGATGTGGAATTCAATGACAAAAATCTTGAGCTAAAAAGAAATGAGTATTTACTTGTAAGAGATATTTACAATGCAGGTAATTCCATGGGAAAATTGCTGGGGCTGGGTGGCAGTAACCAGTTTGCCCCTGGAGCTTTCAATACAGAAGCAGATCTTCCTACAACCGGAATTAAGGGAAACCTTTCAGGAATTATGGGAGAAGTTTTTCAAAATATAGATGATGCTTTCAAAAGAATACAGTTCATAAGCAGTTTCCCTGCCAGTAGTGTCACCATTGATGTGGGAAGTGTTAATATCGTCTGGAAGGGAGATATGTTGAGAAAACTTTTTAGCTCCCTGGATACTTCTACTGTGGTAATTTCCCTGAAGGGAAGGTGGGGGATGCCTGAATTGAGATTGGCAGGATTCCTCTTCTCAGCTCTTTATGGATTGTGGGAAGTGCTTGCTTCCCAGGACCTTGGAACTCTGGGAGATTGGGGAAATATTATTGGAGATTATAACAATCGAATGGTGGGAGAATCCTATGTAGGTCTTATTCCACCATGGCCACACTTCATCGCACATATACTGGGTAATTACAGGGATCTCCTCACATGGGATAAAAATGGCAGAGAATATTACAGGAAGAGCAGAATATTTTTTGAGGGGATGCTTGCCAACCTTTTTGGAAGTGAAAAAGCAGTAACATATCCATCCGGTACAACAGAGATTGCAGCAGCGGGAGAGGGGCTGATAGAGATGCTGAACTCGAGACTTGTAAAAAGTGGTCAAAATCCACCCTGGTATATTTATGTAATTGATAGCGATGGAAATGGAAAACTCTCCAGGGGAGATTTGATTGCTATTAATGGAATTAAAAGTGCATACAAAAATGCCGGGAGCAGTGACGAGGGGTTCATCATCAATCCCTTTTCTGAAGAGGTCCTTGCAGAATTGAAAAGTGAAGGAAAGAAGATCCTCTCACAGCTTGAAAATTTCACCAGTTCGCAACCAGATTTCGATCTTGGAAAGGTTTTTTCTGATGTGCTTAATTCAATAGGTAGGGAAACAGGCTATACAGGGGATCAATTAAATTTCAGTTTCCCTGATGGTTTTGTTTTGGCAGATTTTGGTGCACTTTACCGGGTTGTTGATAATTATGATTTTACAGGGCTCAGATCTCTTTTGCCAGCGTGGATTTACAATGGAGGTGTAACGAGAACAACTGGTTTCTACAGAATGGATGTTGATGTTAATGATAAGCCTTTTGATTATATTATGCTCTGGGAGTTTGAATATTGTATTGGTAATTCATGCTGGGGAAGTGTCAATGGAAAAGAATTTGAAAATACTCCTCCTCTTCTGATACTGGATAACCTTTTTGATGATCCTGGTCACTTTACTCTTTTTCTCTCCGGTACAGGTCAGTTGAATAGTGCCTTTGTTTACAATGTACTTTACCCCACCGATGCATTCACAGATAATCTTGTAATATTACCACCCGATAACCTGTTACCCGAGACATCTGATGATTCGGAACTTTATTACTTTTATTTTGACTGGCAGGAACCCACATTGTGGGGTTTCCTGGAAATTGATGAAACGAAATTTCCTGATAACTGCAGGCCTGCAATGGATTCTTCATATGACGAGGTAACTCTTGATCAGATAAAAATCAACGGCATAGTCAACTGTGCGATGCGAAATGAGTATGATTTGATTCTTTATATCTGGAATCACATTGATCGCCTGATAAGATGAAAACGGAGGGGGTTATCATCCCCTCCCTTTCCCATTCCTTGCATCTTTTCCCTCTTTTTGCTTTAATATTTATAAGTAAAGACTTACTAACAAAAAAGGAGGGAGCATGTTTAAGAAGGTATTGATTGCAAATCGAGGCGAGATTGCAGTCAGGATTATCAGGACTCTGAGAAAGATGAATATTAAGTCAGTTGCAGTCTGTTCCACCGCAGACAGGGATGCACTTCATGTTAAGATGGCAGATGAACACTACTGCATAGGGGATCCACCACCTGTGAGTTCATATTTGAATATGCAGGCAATTATTAAAGCGGCCATTGATTCCGGAGCTGAGGCAGTTCATCCAGGGTATGGCTTTCTGGCGGAAAACCCTGAATTTGCCAGGAAGGTTCAGGAAGCAGGCCTTGTTTTTATTGGTCCAGATCCCTTTGCATCAGAAACTATGGGAAACAAGACAAGGGCAAGAAAACATGTATCGGAAGCAGGTGTTCCCATTGTTCCCGGAACGGAGGATATAAAAAGTATTCATGAAGCAGTGGAATTTGCTGAGAAGGTTGGTTTCCCGGTGATAATAAAAGCTGCCAGTGGAGGTGGTGGAATCGGTATGAAGATCGTCAATCGCCGTGAAGATCTCGAATCGGCTATTGAAGAGGCACAGAACAGGGCGAAGCAGGCCTTTGGCGATGCTACGGTTTACATTGAAAAATATGTCTCCAATCCTCATCATATTGAGATTCAGATTTTGGCAGATAATTATGGCAATACGATTCATATATTTGAGAGAGAATGCTCAGTGCAGAGAAGACATCAAAAAGTTATTGAAGAAACCCCTTCTCCTTTTATTGACATAAACAAAGTTGAGGAAATGGGTGAGAGTGCTATCAGGGCTGCCAGATCAGTAAATTATAAAAATGCCGGTACAATTGAGTTCTTGGTTGATGATAAGAAAAACCACTACTTCCTCGAGATGAACACCCGACTCCAGGTTGAGCATCCTGTAACAGAAATGACCACAGGAATAGATCTGGTAGAGTGGCAGATAAGAATTGCCGCAGGTGAGAAACTCAACCTTTCACAGCCACAGATTAAGCGTGAGGGGCATGCTATTGAGTGCAGAATTTATGCTGAGGACCCCGTAAGGTTTTATCCTTCACCAGGATTGATAAAAAAGTACAGCGAACCATCAGGGGAAAATATAAGAGTGGATAGCGGTGTCTATGAAGGTTTTAAAGTACCAATGTATTACGACCCCCTGTTAGCAAAGTTGATAGTCTGGGGGAAAACGAGAGACGAAGCTATTGAGAGAATGAAGTACGCGCTGGATAATTTTATCATTGAGGGGCCGAAAACCAATATCCCATTTCTGAGAGAGATGATGGAGTTTCCCGAATTTGTTGAGGGAAGGTATGATACACATGTAATTGAAAGATTTTTTCAGTGGAAAAAATCAAAATAGGAGGGCGAAATGAAGATGCCTGAATTCAAAAATATTCTGTGGGAGGTTGAGGACAGGGTGGGGATTATAACCATTAACAGGCCAGAGGCAAGAAATGCTCTTTCTCAGGGTGTATTGATGGAAATTAATTATATTTTGAGAACAGTCAGGGATGACGATAGTATTGGAGCCTTGATTCTCACAGGTGCAGGAGAGAAGGCTTTCTCATCTGGTGGCGACCTTGCAGGGGGCTTTCAGACAGATGTGAATGTTCCGGATGATGGTGATCCAAGGGATAATTTTGTAAAGTTGTTTGACAATATAAGAAAACTGGGTAAGCCAATAATTGCAATGGTAAATGGTTACTGTTATGCAGGTGCTTTTGGTGTGGCGCTGGCATGCGACATGATCGTAGCCGCTGAACACGCCAAGTTTGCCACACCGGAAATAAAGAGGGGCTTGTGGCCCATGATGATAATGGCAACAATTTTCAGAAATGTTCCTCGTAAGAAGGCAATGGAAATGATCCTGACGGGTGAGCCAATTACAGCCCAGGAGGCTTATCAACTGGGATTTGTCAATAAGGTTGTTCCTTATGAAAAATTGAGAGAGGAAACAATGGAAATAGCAAAGAAAATTGCAAAGATGAGTCTTCTTATAATTCGCATGGGCAGAAATGCGTATTATGACATTATGGACAGAGAATATATGGAGTCGATTGAGTATCTCCATGGTAAATTGATGGAAGTATTGAGTACAGAAGATGCCATGGAGGGAATACGAGCTTTTTTTGAAAAAAGAGAGCCAAAATGGAAGGGCAGATAGCCTTTACAATTTTCGGAAAGTATACTATAAAAATTAGAAAAACACAGGAGGAGTTAGATGGCAGAGGTAGTGGCTCAAATGGTGGGTAAGGTCTGGAAGATTGTTGCAAATGAGGGTGACTGTGTGGAGGAAGGGGATCCGATTATCATTATTGAATCAATGAAAATGGAAATACCTATTGAGGCCGAAGTATCAGGAAAAGTAACTAAAATTCATGTAACTTTTGATCAGACTGTTAATGAAGGAGATGTGGTTGCTGAAATCGATGAAGGGGGGTGTTAGGTTTCTTCCAGATACTTTTTCCTTATCTGATTGACAAAAATGTGGGCCTGGCGGGTGGGTTCGGGTATTTTATACCCTTTTAAAGTATGAAGTGTTATTTTCAGTGACCACTCAAAGTTTATCAGGTGGCCCGGAGAGACAAAAACAGGTCTTGTGTTATCCTTTGTGCGAAGTACGTATCCGATCATTTCTCCATTGTCATAAAGTGGTGAATAGCTTCCTTTAGTGAGGGGTGGTTCTTCATATGTGCCTATTAATTTTTTCTTTGCCACACCTATGGTGGGAATGTTTAAAACAAGTCCAAGGTGAGAAGCAAGACCGATTCTCCTTGGATGAGCGTAACCCTGGCCATCCACCATAAGCAATTCTGGTTTAATTTTTAACCTTTGATAGGCCTCAAAAAGTGCCGGTACTTCCCGGAAAGAAAGCAGACCAGGGATGTAGGGGAATGTCACTTTTCCCGTAAAATATGCAGAGTCAATAACATGTAATTCAGGGAGTTTTAATATTACGATTCCAGCAAAGAGTGTGTCACTTCTCTTATCGTAGGATATGTCAGTTCCTCCAATTATGGCTGGAATCCTGCTGAATCCTTCAAGAATAATCTTTTCCCGGAGAATATTTTGCAATTCTACTGCCTGTTTGGGATCTGGCATATCAGGAGTTAATTTCATGCTACCACCGTTACCATATTTTTCCCTTTTGCTTTGCTGATGTACATTGCTCTATCAGCTCTTTCAATATACTTTCTGGGGTTGGGATATCTGAAATCATGTTCCGAAACACCAATACTCACGGTTAATTTTATCACCATATTCCTGTAAATGAAAGAATGATCATAAACTGCCTTTCTGATTCTTTCAGCAATTGTTGCACATCTTCTGGCATTACATTCGGGAAGGAGAATAAGAAATTCTTCTCCTCCCCATCTGGATGGTGTATCCTGATCCCTTATGTTTCTTTTTATTATTTTTGCAATTTCTTTTAAAATGAAATCACCTGCCAGATGTCCATAACGGTCGTTTACTTGCTTGAAATCATCTATGTCAATCATCATAAATGAAAACTTTCTCTTTTTTCTCCTGGAAACTTTATACTGATACCTTATTTTTTCTTCAATGTTTCTCCTGTTTGGCAGCTGGGTTAGTTGATCGGTATTTGCCAGTTCTTTTAATTTGCTGTTTTCTCTGCTCACATAATATGCATATCTGCTTGAATTTTCCTCTTCTTTTTCCAGTCTCCTGAAAAATGTGAATGAAACAAAGATTATGGCAAAAGTGAAGATTATCAGTCCGGCAAGCTTGTTAGTATTCACACAGGAGAGAGAGGAGCACCTGTATAAAAGATCAGGCCTTAATTTTTCCAGAGTTATTAAGGTTACAAAAATGGTTATGAGCAGTGTTAACTGAAAAATTCTCATTCTTTTTCTGAAAGATATCACACCGATAAGAAAAATAACTGTGAACATGAAGGGAGCAGGACCATCAATTCCGTTGTCAAGAAACCAGATTAGTGGAAAAGAAATAAGTGCAATAAAAAGAAATGTGAATGTGAAAAAAGATTGTTTTTTTGAATGAAAAATTGCCAGACTCATGCTTAAAATCAGCAGTGCGGTTATTAGAAGGGTAAATATCATCTCCCGTGATTCTTTCAGGACAATACCAGAAAGGAGAAGTGTGGTGAAGGTGAAATTTAGAATAAAAAGAATAACTGTTAGCTTTGTCATTTTTTTCTTTTTTGTAAAAAAGTTCATAAAACATCCCTACTTAATTATACTTTTTTAATTGGTTTAAATCAAAAAAAATTTTAAGAGATGCTTATATGACCAATTTTTAATCAACAATTTTAAGCTTTGCACATTTTTTGACTTTTAAACACTGGAAAAGCTGATAATCATGTTTAAAAAGTGGTATTTCAATTGATAACACATGAAAAAATTGAAAGGGAGGATTCTAAATGAAAAAGAAACTACTTTTAACTGCCTATCTTTTACTCACAACCTTTTTTGTTTCTGGCAATCTCTTTGCTTCAACGGGAATGGACAAAGCTGATTCAGCGTGGTTAATTGTTGCCACGGCCCTTGTTATGTTCATGACTCCGGCTGGGCTTGCTCTGTTCTATGGAGGGATGGTCAGGAATAAGAACCTGCTCAATACTTATGCAATGGTTTTTATCAGTTATGTAATTGGCAGTCTCATATGGATGTTCTGGGGTTACTCCCTGGCATTCAGCGGTAATGGATCCATAATTGGAAACTTGAGGAATGCTTTTTTAAGTGGAATAGGAATAAATGATGTAACCGGTACAATACCCACTCTCCTCTTTGCAGTGTTCCAGATGACCTTTGCTGCCATTACCATAGCCCTGGTGGCTGGATCGATCATTGAAAGAACAAAATTCAGCTGGTGGATTATATTTTCTATCCTCTGGCTGACTTTTGTCTACTCACCTGTTGCTCACTGGGTGTGGGGTGGCGGATTTTTAAGCAAATTGGGGGTAATAGATTTTGCCGGTGGAATTGTTGTTCACATTACGGCCGGAATAACTGGAATAACCCTTGCCCTCTTAATTGGAAAAAGAAAGAATTATATGAAAGAACCCTTCTTTCCTTCCAGTGTACTTTTAACCGCTCTTGGTGCAGCACTCCTCTGGTTTGGATGGTTCGGTTTCAATGCGGGAAGTGCACTGGCAATAAATGGGGTAGCTGTTAATGCCTTTATTACCACCAATACTTCCGGTGCTATAGCAGCTCTAACCTGGATGCTTCTTGAATGGATCAGCGAGGGTAAACCCACACTTCTGGGCCTTGTATCTGGTGCTATTGGAGGACTGGCCGCCATTACCCCTGCCTCAGGTTATGTGAATTTCTGGGGAGCACTTATTATTGGTCTTTTTGCTGGCATTTTTGGATTCTATGCAGTTACCTGGTTGAAGGTAAAATTAGGATATGATGATTCACTTGATGTATTTGGAGTTCATGGAATTGATGGAATCTGGGGTACACTTGCTGCAGGGTTATTTGCTGATCCTTCCATCAATGGGAAGGCAGGATTGTTCTACGGAGGAGGTAAACTTTTTGTAAATCAGCTCATCGGGATAGTCGTTGTGATTATCTTTGTGGTGGTCCTGACCGTTGTTCTTGCGTATCTGTCCAGGATCTTAACCGCAGGGTGGAGAGTCAGTGAAGAGATCGAGATTGAGGGACTTGATCAGGCATTTCATGGTGAGAAATCCTTTGATCTCTAATTCGTGCAGGGTGTCTACCCTGCACATTTTTTCACCAACTATTTTCCCTTCTGTACATTTACTGGTCTGATATCCTTTTTTTCATTCTGATTTTCTTAATCTGGTTCTGGCACATCCATTGAAATTTAACAGAGAACTCAGGAAGGAGGTATTATGAGAAGGAGAAAAAGTTTGTTACTCTGGACCCTGTTGTTTCTTGTGCCTGCAACTTTCCTGTATGGG
>JALSQH010000227.1 GCA_026985515.1 bacterium | reverse complement strand
TATCCTTCCAGAATAGAAAAAGCCTGCTAAATACTCTTCTCAATAAACCCGTTTCAACCGTTGCACTTAACCAAGATCTTGAAAAAATGGTTGATTATGGAATCAAATTGTTTAATCTCACCGATGGCTACTTTGACATCCTCTTCAGAAGTCCTGAAGAGACCCGGGATAAAAAAATATCTGATCTCCTGACCCTGAACAAAAATCTACTGATCAAGCACAGGAAGAATCTTATCTTTGACTTCAGCGGAATGGCAAAGGGATATGTAATTATGAAACTTTTCAACAAGTTTTTCTCCCATTCATCAGAGGGATATATAAATGCCGGGGGAGATATAATTGCATGGGGGAAAAGAATTACAGTCAGTTTTCGGAATTTCAGGGGGAAAATGGAAAAAGGATGCATTAAATTAAAAGGAAAATGGAGTATCTTTTCTTCGGGAACCTACCTGAGAAAAGAAATTTATAATCCATTCTCAGGTAAAAGAATAGACACTCGACGAGTTTCAGTAGTTGTGGGAACAGATCCAGTTATTTCTGATGGGCTTGCCACTGCTCTTATTGTAAAACCTGAATTAATAGAAAAACTTGAAAAAGAACTACCTCAATGGAGTTTCTATGTGGAAGGTTCAAAACATAAATGGTCAGGAGGAAAATGGGGGGAAATCTATATCTCACCCTGTAAAAAGTAATTCAAAAAGTTCCTCTCCCCTCATTATTCTTTTAAGGATGGATCTTTCCTTTAAAGCACCAAGTATTTCAGAGGCCGACTTACCCACAAATCTGCAGAAGAAGTTTTCATCGATATCCAAAAGTCCTCTGAGAACAAAATCCCTCACATAGATGGCCGGATGAGGAATGGTAAGTTGCTCACTCTCTATCCTGTAATTGTGATAAATCAGAATATCAATATCAATTACCCGTGGTCTGTTATGCCCCTGAGACTCATCCCTTCCCAGATCATGCTCTATCATTTTCAAAATCCTGAGAAATTCAAACGGAGAGAGATTGGTTCTGTATTTCACAACGCAGTTGTAAAAATTTTCTCCCCCCATCCCGATGGGAGCAGTTTCATACAGGTCTGACACAGCCACAACTCTTCCGAATATGTTTAGCTCGCCAAGAGCGTCAAGAATATGTTTCAGCCGGTCGCCCAAATTTGATCCAAGTGAAAGATAAATTGCCATCTGGTTACCTTACAGATTTAATTTTAGCATTCTCTCCACTGCTTCTTCAAGTAAATCTGTATCCTGAGTCAGAGAAACCCTGAAATAACCTTCACCATACTCCCCAAAACCAACTCCTGGAGTAACCACAATTGCAGCATCTTCAAGGAGCTTTTTTGCAAAGTCTGAGGAAGAATAACCGTCAGGAACTTTTATCCAGAGATAAAAGGTTGAGTTACTTTTCATATAATCCAGTCCAAGTTTTTCCAATCCCTTAATAAAAATCTCCCTCCTTTTCCTGTAAATTTCTCTGTTTTTCTCAACATAACTCTGGTCACCTGTAAGGGCCTCAATTCCCGCTTCCTGAATTGCCTGAAAGACACCGGAATCAACATTGGTCTTGATCTTCCCCAGCCCTTTAACTGCACTTTCATTTCCAACGGCAAAACCGATTCTCCATCCTGTCATATTGTAGGTTTTTGAGAGAGAATGAAACTCAATTGCCACATCCTTTGCACCATCAATCTGAAGTATACTCAATGGTTTCTTTGACTCGTCATAGTAGATTTCAGTGTATGGGGCATCTGAAACTACAAGAATAGAGTATCTGCTTGCCACATCAACAACTTTTCTGTAAAATTCTTCTGTTGCCTCGGCAGTGGTGGGATTATTGGGATAATTCAGAAACATGAGTTTTGCTCGCTTCAGAACATCTTCCGGAATTGACTCCACATCTGGTAAGAAACCATTTTCCCACTTAAGGGGCATCTTATAAACTTCTCCCCCTGCAAACTTTGTTGCAATTCCATAAACAGGATAGGCAGGATCTGGTACGAGTGCAATGTCACCCTCATCAATAAACGCCCATGGAAGATGAGCTATCCCCTCCTTGGAACCAATCAGAGTTATTACTTCCCTTTCTGGATCAAGGGTGACTCCAAACCTTTTTCTGTACCACTCCGCCGCTGCCTCTCTGAACTTCAGCATCCCCACATATGAAGGATATCTGTGATTTTCTTTCTTCTCTGCAGCCCTCTGGAGTGCACTCACAATACTGGGAGGAGTAGGTATATCGGGATCCCCCACACCCAGATCAATAACTTTTTTCCCTTTCTTTATCTGTTCCTCTTTTAACCTGTCGATCTCGGCAAAAAGATAGGGGGGCAGTTCCCTTATCCTCTTCGCAAAAGGAAAATCCATAATCCACCTCCTATTTTACAGCTACAACATAGTTTGAAAGGGTACCAATACCGTCTATCTCAATTGAAACCCTGTCTCCCGGGGAAAGCTTACCAACACCGGGAGGTGTTCCAGTAGCAATCACATCCCCCGGCAGAAGAGTCATTACTCCTGATATAAAACTGACCAGCTGATACACATTAAATATCATATCTGCAGTGGAGGAATGTTGCCTGATCTCTCCATTCAGGTATGTTTTTATTTCCACCTCATCAGGGTTTATATCTGTTTCAATAAAAGGACCAACAGGGGCAAAAGTGTCAAAACCCTTCGCCCTCGTGTACTGCACATCCTTTGCCTGCAGGTCTCTGGCAGTAACATCGTTGAAACAG
This sequence comes from bacterium, assembly GCA_026985515.1. Classification (GTDB taxonomy): domain Bacteria; phylum JALSQH01; class JALSQH01; order JALSQH01; family JALSQH01; genus JALSQH01. Next base: position 4,698 of record JALSQH010000227.1, on the reverse strand, counting down.
GTAAATCCCATTATACACTCTGAAGCTTCTTCCACCGCCACATTTTTACACGCCTTTTTTATCACAACTCCAAGTTCCCCCTCATAATCAACCCTCTCACTCACAGGAGGTAAGATTATGTTATCTTCAGGGCCGATCACAGCCGTTGAAGGTTTGAGAAAAATGAGTGGTTCCGCTGGAAGTGGCTTGCCCATCTCCTCTGCATGTTTCCTGTAATTGAGCCCCACCCCCACAATCTTTGTGGGAACCACAGGAGGCAGAATTTTAACCTCGTTTATGTTAAATACCTCCCCACTTTCAATCAACCCTTTCTGTGGAGGGATTTTTAACACTGCAATTTCATCACCTTCCACTCTACCCCAGAACACCTTTTCACCAAAGAGAAATCTTCCAAACTTCATCTCACTCACCTCTCAGTCCCAGGACATCCTGCATATCATATAATCCCTTATCTCTCCCTGCTACCCACCTGGCAGCCTGGAGGGCACCTATGGCAAAGGCTTTTCTTGAAAAAGCCCGATGGGTGATTACAACTTCCTCAGCTGGACCAGAGAAGAAAAGGGTGTGTTCTCCCACAACCTCACCTCCCCTGAGGGCAAATATCCCCACTTCATCTTTGCTCCTCTCAGTTGTTGAACGCCCATATCTTCCCCACTTCATTATTTCCTCAAGTGGTTTTCCTATTACTTCAGAAATTATCTCTCCAATTTTAAGAGCAGTTCCACTCGGAGCATCGAGTTTGTGGCGATGATGCCTTTCAATTATCTCAATATCAAAATCTCTATTAAACAGCACCTCTGAAACTTTTTTTGTAAGGTAAAAAAGAAGATTTATGCCAAGACTCATATTGGGAGCAAGAACCACAGGGATCTTTTGAGCCTGCTCCCTGATAAATTCCCTATCCTGCTCTGTGAATCCAGTTGTACCAATCACTGCTGCCTTTCCTTTCATTGCAGCAAGGGTGAGAAATTTAAGTGAGGACTCGGGAGATGTAAAATCTATATAAAGATCAGCATTCTCAATCCTGTTAAGAAAATCTGATTCAAGAACAATTCCAGCCTTCTCCGTTCCCCATATGTATCCCATATCACGCCCGAGAAGAGGGTGATCCTCCCTTTCAATTACACCTGCCAGTTCCATATCTTCGCTTTCCCATACAAGACGGGAGATCAAACTACCCATCCTTCCAGCGGCACCTGTTACAACGACTTTCATATTAATCTCCTTTTCCAATTTTCAGATACCTGTAAAACTCATCTTTAAACCTTTCTTCATTGAGGTCAAAGAAAACAAGGCTTTTATTAATTGCACCTGTTGTAATGCTTTTCCCGTAATATTCACCTTCTTCCGTCAGAACAGTGACAGGCATCGTTCTGTAATCTGTCAAAAAACTATTATCAACCAGGTAAAGTGCAGCAATCAGATCATAAGGATAAAAACCACCAAAAATTGAACTCATAATATCATACCAATCTTTTATGTTGTTGTAAAGGTACTGACACCATGAGGAAGTACATTGCGAGAGGTTTTTCATTTCCTCACCATCAATTATGGTGTCCATACACACATCAAGGGGGAAAAGGCGGATGTTTTTGAAATTATCAAGGACAATCTTTGCAGCAGGAGGATCTCTCCAGAAGTTAAACTCACTCTCCATCTCTGGTGGAACATTGCCCTCATGAAAAATAGCTCCGCCCATTATTACAACTTCTTTAAAATAACCAGATATCTTTTTATTGAGAAGATAAGCGGTAGCAAGGTCAGTTAAAGGTCCTATGGAAAGTATCGTTATTCTTCCTCTGTACTTTTCCGCCACAGCAGTTATAAATCTGGCAGCTTCAGTGGTTACGCCAAGAGAGTACTTATCTTCAGCTCCATTGTAAACAGGAATATTCACATTGAGATGTGAAAGAAGATCGAGGATTCTTTCTCTTGCCTCCTGAAGAGTTCCATTTCCAAAAGTTACAGTAATGCCTTTAACATCATATTTACCACTCAGAATGATGGAAGCAACGGCAAGTCCATCATCAACATCCTTGAATGGTAATCCCATGGTTATATCGGTGTCAATTATGAGAGGTGGTAAGTTTTTCTTGTTTGCTGATTTGCTTTTTTGACCTGCACACGAAGAAGAATAGAAGAAGAAAAGAAGAAAACTACCTGAAATCAACAAGATTTGTTTCAAATTTAACTTCATTGGGGTCAGGATTGTGAAGAATATATTTCATATACTCTTTTTCCCCTTTCAGGTAATAGTTGAAAAAACTAACGGCATAATAATCTATTAATTTTGCAGCATACCTGTAATCCACAAACTTAATTATCTTTCCATTCTTCTCCTCTTCACCGCACCCATCTCCAAAATCTGGAACGAGGTCACACATGTTTGAGAATGTAAAATGGCCTGCATTGACAAAATCAACAAAAAAGGAAGGTCCATCATTCATGTTGAACTCCCACTTTTCCAGATTGTTACCTTCTTCTTTCACTGTCTGATCTTTTCCAGCCACCATGAACATTGCCGGTACATCAAATCTTGCACTTATTAAACCAGGTGCAGCCTGGGGAAGTATTGCCTTAACCCTTTTATCTCTGGAAGCCACAGAAATAGATGTAAATGACCCAAAGGAGTGTCCAGCAAGACCAATATGCTGAAGATCCATGTGCCCGGACAGAAAGGAACCTTTCTCTGCAACTGAGAAAAGATAATCGATTATAAACTCTATATCCATCACTCTGTCACCAGCCATGCCATAGAAAAAAGAATCTTTGTCATAAGTAATGATCTGGCCGTTGATAATGGTAATAGCTGCGTTACCCGTGTGATCAGGAGCAAGGACTATGTAACCGTGACTTGCAAGGAACTCGGTGAGGTATAGCGATTGAAATCTTACACCTCCATTACCATGTGAAAATATTATTACGGGAAATTTTCCCTCCCTGATTGGCACATTTCGATGGGACATCAACTCTTTATCCATCGTTGAAAAGCTCACACTTATTCCAAATTCATCAAGCAATTTTTTTATAGCATCCTGAAAATTCTGTCCAAAATAATCCTTCAATTTCATATGGGGAGTACTGGCAGCAGAATCAACGGCAGGATACCAGACTTCAGTGACGAGAGTTCTGTATGAACCGGTTATTTTATCTATTCTACTGCTGTCAACAAGAACGATGGTGCTGGAGCCAACAGGATATGGTCCCGTTTCCCATGGTGAGTAAATTTTAGTTTTGCCATTAGATTTTTCTCCACCAGACTTTCCACACGCAAAAGGAAGAAAAAGCAATAAAAGTAAGACAAATGAAACTTTAATTTTTTTGTTGTACTTACTCATAAACCTTTTCATCCTCCCTGTCTGCCATTGAAGCGTCTTTTTCAATATCCCTTCCAAACTCTCTGCCTGCAAGAACCTCCTTGTAGTATTCATGCTGAATGAGGAGATTCATGATTTCATTTGTACCTGTCCAGATCATTGTCAATCTGGCATCTCTCAGATACCTTTCAATTGGATACACAGTTGTATATCCTATTCCACCCATAATTTGCATGGCGTGGTTAATCACCTCCCAGGCAGTATCAGTTGCAACTTTTTTGGCCTCAGAAACAAGTCTTCTCTTATTTGGAGCATCAAGATCAACTGCCCTTGCAGCAAAGTAAACAAGCCCCCTTGCAGCATCAAGAGCACTTATGGCATCGGCCACCCTGAAACTCACTCCCTGAAATCTTCTTATTGCTTTTCCAAAAGCCTTTCTCCGATCGCTGTACCGGGCAGCGATTTCAAGAGCTGACCTTGCAAGGCCAATGGCACCTGCGGCGCTGGTCATTCTTTCAGGTATCATCATCTGGTTGAAAATCACAGCACCCATATTTTCCTCACCCACCAGGTTTCTTGCAGGCACCTTTACATCCTTAAAAACAATTCTTCCTGTTCCACCACCTCTGGTCCCCATCAATTCATAAATCGTTTCAACTCTAACACCCATATCCCTTTCCACAATGAAAACACTCAAACCTTTCTTTGGATCAACATTGGGATTGGTTTTAACATACACAAGGAAGAAATCTGCACCCTCTGCTCCAACAATAAATCTCTTCTGTCCATTTAAGATGTAGTAATCACCCTTTTTCTCCGCTACAGTGGTGGCACCAAAGAAGTCTGAGCCTCCTCTTGGTTCTGTTAAGGCCTCTGCCGTGTGGAGTTTCCCCTCAAGCATGGGTTTCAAGTACTTTTCCTTCTGCTCTTCTGTGCCAAATTTATCAATTGCTTCTCCAACAATACTCACCAGAGAATAGAGACACGCAAGGGCATTTCCCAGAACACCTATCTCTTCAAGAGCTATGATCTCACTTGTCCAGGGTAAACCTCTACCACCCCATTCTTTTGGAAACCGCAATCCCAGAAGATTTCTTTCTCCCGCCCACTGGAGAAATTCTTTCGGATATTTAATCTCATCTTTGTCCATCTTTATCAGAAGTTCTCTTGGAATACTCTTTACAAAATCCCTCACCTCATCCCTTAACTTCCTCTCTTCTTCAGTGAAGTTGAACTCAAACATCTCACCACTCCTTTTTGATTTTTCTTAAAAGAAGTTTAGCATAAATAAAAAATAAGTCAATTACAAGAATTTTCTCATACAACTCCCTTCCTCAGGCTATTTACCCTTCTCTTTAACTCCTTTACCATGCTATAATCA
>JALSQH010000226.1 GCA_026985515.1 bacterium | reverse complement strand
TAAAAGAATGAGATTTGACCTTGCCATAAATGGAATGGTCAGGGGGTTTTTTGTTAATGGTAAAATACCCATACTCAGGGACGGGACACAGTGGAGACCCTTTGTCCATGTCAGAGACACTTCAAAGGCTATGATGATGATATTGAAGAGTGACCCTGATGTGGTGAATGGTGAAATTTTCAATGTGGGTTCAAATGAACAGAATTACCAGATTTTTGACCTTGCTCAGAGAGTGGCGAAGGCAATCGGAATACCTTTTGAGTACGAGTGGTATGGAGATCCAGATCACAGGTCATACCGTGTTGATTTCAGCAAAATAAAGAATGTGCTGGGTTTTACTCCGGATTATAACGCTGAAAAAGGTGCGGTGGAAGTCTGGAATGCCTTAAAGAATGGAGAAGTTTCCCCTGATGATCCAACAACCATCACCGTTAAGTGGTACCAGAAGTTGCTCAGCGAGGGTGTTGAAATATGAAGGTGGTAATAACTGGTGGAAATGGGCAGCTAGCCCATGATTTAAAGAAGGAGGTACCCGGAGAATTTGAAGTTTTACCTTTATCTCATCAGGAACTTGACATAACCTTTAGAGATGATCTGTTAAAAAAATTAAGCCAGATTAAACCAGATGTTATTATCAATACTGCTGCGTTTCACAAAACTGATCTGTGTGAAGAAGAGGTTGAAAAGACCTTTAAGGTAAATGTAGAAGGTGTGAAAAATTTAGTTGATTATTGTGGAGGGGAAAACTGTATTCTGATTCACGTCAGTACAGATTATGTGTTTGATGGTGGAAAAATAGAGACAAAGGAGCCTTACAATGAGGAAGATATACCGAATCCACTCAATGTCTATGGAATCTCAAAATTGAGCAGTGAATTTATTGTGAGAAATTATCTGGAAAAATTTTATATTGTCCGGATAGCAAGTGTTTTTGGTAAGGCAGGGGCGAGTGGCAAAGGAGGGAACTTTGTCTATACTATCTTAAATAAAGCTAAGAATGGAGAATTACTAAAAGTTGTGAATGATATATGGATGTCACCCACTTATACAAAAGATGCAGCAAGAGGTATCTGGACACTATTAACTGAGGATCACCCCTCAGGAATTTATCATATGACGAATGCGGGTTACTGCACCTGGTATGAATTTGCAAAAAAAATAGTGGAACTTTCTCCTTACAATGCTGAGATAATTCCGGTTGATCATACTACTTTTCCCACAAAAGCAAAAAGGCCCCTCTGGAGCCCTCTAACAACTCTTAGTGAGATAAGATTGAGAAGCTGGGAAGAGGCTATTGAAGAGTTTGTAAAGGATATTTGAGAAGTTAAAAATTAAGGGAATCAATATAAAATCTTTTCATGGTCCTAAGAAAAAACTTTCTTATATTAAAAAATCCACAATTCTCTCAGGATATTAGAGAAATCTTAAAAGGATCTTTGTGGTCTCTTGGCACAAGAATTTTTTCTCTTGGAATTGGTTACATTAATACAATTATTCTTGCAAGATTGCTTGGTGCCGAAATTATAGGAGTAAACAGTTTAACGGCATCTATTTTTGCTTTTGCCGGTTTGTTCGCAAATTTTGGTTTTCCGAATGTACTGGTCAGGTATGCTTCTCAATATGAAGAGGATTCTGTACTTTCTTTTATTGTGAGTAGAATTTTTTTTACTAGTCTTATTATAGCAATTACCATTTCCCTTTTCATTGCAGTATTTTCGGATGTTATTTCCCGGCGATTTTTTCATATAACTTTATTGAAAGATTATCTTATACTTTACTCACTTGCTTTTCCTTTTTCAATTATAAGTAACGAAATGGTGGAAACTATCAGAGGGTTGCGCAAGATTTCTGTCTCTGAATCGATCAGAAACTCAATGTCGTTAATTAATTTATTTTCTATTCTTCTGCTTTATTATGTGTTTAAAATTAAGGATACTCTTCCCGCTATTGCATACGATATTATTGTTTTCACAGTTTTTTTTATTTCTTTTTTTAGTTTTCTAAGAATTTTTCACAGAAGAAAGGTGACGAAGAGAAGCAGAATTGCTTTCAAGGAAGTTATAGATACATCTCTGCCCCTTTTAATTACTTCCTCCATGATGGTAATAATCGCAAATACCGATAGGGTCATGCTTGGATATTTCAGTACGCCAAGTGAAGTTGGGATTTACAGTATAGCTTTTAAGCTTTCTCTGCTTGCGAGCATCGGTGGTGTTTCAATAAATATGATTCTTGCTCCAAAAATATCGCAGTTGTACTGGAAGAAAAAGATTGAAGAATTAAAGCAGGTAGTTTCATTTGGGTCAAAGTTATTCTTTTATACTTCCTTTCCTGTTATGGTTTTTTTTCTTATTTTCCCTTCTTTTATTCTGAGTATTTTCGGAAAAGAGTTTATAGCTGGAAAGTGGGTACTAATAATTCTTGCTTTTTCACAGCTTGTTAATGCTGCATCAGGTCCGGTAGGGTATTTTCTTATGATGACGGGTAAAGAAAAGACTTATCGCAATATTGTAATTTTTTCCGCGATTGTTAATGTTATTCTCAATTACCTTCTCATACCGGGATTGGGTTCTATTGGAGCAGCTTTAGGTTCCTGTATAGCTACTGTGCTGTGGAATATTGTGGGACTTGCATATATATGGGCCAGGTTTAAAATGTATATTGGTTACAGACCATTTTGAGAGGATAACCATGGGTGTTGAAATTCATGATACCGCAATAATTGGAAAGAATGTGGAACTTGGAGAGAATGTCTCGATAGGCCCATATACGATAATTTATGATAATGTAGTTATTGGAGATAACACGAAGATCGAGGCTCATTGTGAAATAGGATATCCAACTCCACTAGCGAAAGAAAATCGTTTGATAATTGGAAAAAATTCTCTTATTCGTTCAAAAACCATAATATACACTGGTTCTGTAATCGGAGAGAAATTGGTTACAGGTCACCGGGTTACAATAAGAGAAAATAGTAAGATAGGGAAATGGGTTCAACTTGGCACTCTCGTGGATGTTCAGGGAGATTGTGAAATTGGTGATTATGTCAGAACCAATAGCAACATTTTCATTGGTAAGTATACAATTATAAAAAATTTTGTTTGGATTTTTCCTTTTGTTGTCTTTACAAATGATCCACATCCTCCCAGTGATTACTGGGTGGGGGCTGTTGTGGAAGATTATGCAGCCATAGGAGCAGGTTCAATCATCTTGCCAGGAGTAAAAATAGGCAAAGATAGCCTTGTGGGAGCTGGAAGTATAGTAACTAAAGATGTTCCTGAGGGAAAAGTTGTTATTGGATCTCCGGCAAGAGTGGTGGGAAGCGTAGAAAACATTAAGCATCGTGAAACAGGAGAACCTGTTTATCCGTGGCGGAGGCGACTCCACAGAGGTTATCCGGAGGAAATAGTAAAGAAATGGAAAGAAGAGTTCAGGAATGAATAGAAATTTGCCCAATCTTTTTATCGCTGGAGCTGCAAAATCTGGTACCTCAAGTTTGCATGAGTATCTTGGTTACCATCCTGATATCTGTATGAGTGAAGTAAAAGAACCTCATTATTTCAGCCATCCTGAAAGATTTATAAAGAAGGAATGGTACTACTCGCTCTTTGATGGTTGTGAAAAGGCCAGATACAGAGGTGAGTCAAGTACAGGATATATGGTTTTCCCTGGTGTAATTGAAAGAATGCTCGAAGAATTAAATAGAGAAGAGTTAAAATTTATTTTCATTTTGAGAAATCCTATTGATAGAATTTATTCTCATTACTGGTGGTTGAAAGGTCAGGGTTACGAGACAAGACCTTTCAGAGAAGCTGTTATGGCGGATATGAAAGATGAACCTCTTCCTGAAAAAGTAGTTATTGACTATTACAAATTTTATTTTCAGTACAGTCTTTACGGTAAGTGGCTTAAAAAATATTTCGAAATTTTTGGTCGAGACCAGATTTACATTGTAACAACAGAGTCTTTTAGAACAGACCCTTTAAAAGAACTCAATGCTATTTTTAAATGGCTTGGTGTTGAACCTCTTGAAACTGTCCCCGAAATTGAATCGAATAAAACGAAATTGCTAAAGTATCCCCGGATATATTTTCTACTGAAATTTACAGTGGCAACCAGCAATCCTTTGAGGAATATTGTCGCCAGAGTATTACCGGCTTCTTTTAAGGGGTTGATTTTAAAAGGCATTAATTACCTTATCGGGGTTCTTTCTTCTAAAGTGATTTCTTACAGTTATCCGCCTCTGGATCCCGACACAAGAGTATGGTTAAAGGGACTTCTGGAAGATGACGTAAATCTTCTAAAAAAGATAACTGGAAAGGATTTTTCTGAGTGGAATGATTTCAATAACTGATAATATACCTCTGATTTCGGTATTAATACCATCTTTCAATCATGAAAGGTTTGTAACTGAGGCACTGGATAGTGTATTGTATGAAGATTATCCTGCAAAAGAAATCGTGATAATAGATGATGGTTCCACAGATGCCACGCCCCAGAAAATAGAAGGATGGATAAAAAAACATAAAAATGATATAAATGTAAAATTTTTAAAAAGGAAAATTAATAGAGGTTTGACTGCAACATTAAACGAACTTGTTAAGATGTCAGAGGGTGAGTTTCTTGTTATCCTTGCGAGCGATGATTTCCTGATAAATAATGGTATAAGGAAAAGGTATGAGTATCTTGCTATGCATTCTGAAAAAAAGGCGGTAATTGGTGATTGTATCGTTGTCGATGAAAATGGGAAGCAGATATATGAAAGTGGCATTTTTCAGCTTCGAAAAGGGAGAAAAGAAAAATATTTTAGTGACATCGGCTTACGTAGAGAGGTAATTTTGAACTGGTCTGTACCAGGTCCTGTGCTGATGATTAAAAAAGAAGTATTTGAAATAGTGGGATATTACGATGAAAGACTCCAGGTTGAGGACTGGGATTTTTATTTAAGATTGGTTGCAAGAGATCTCCTGGGGTTTATTGATGAAAAAGTGGCTGCTTATCGTTATTACCCGGGTAATTCTACGAAAAGGTTTGGAATAAGGCATCTTGCTGAATTTGCTTATGTGGCATTTAAGAATGCTCCTTCATTTGACGGATTAGACCGCATTTTTTTATTGTACAGGGGGATGAGATATTCTGCAAGTGTGGCAAAGCTTCTTCTACGTAACATTATCATGTTTGGAAAATCAACGTAAAGAAATTAAATGAATAGGGATACCCGGAAATCTATTTTGGTTATTGCCTACGCTCTCGAGCCAAATAGAGGCTCGGAGCATGAAGTTGGTCTCAGATGGTCTGTAATGATAGCAAAGGCTACTGAACAGCTGGGATATAATGTTTATGTGGTTACCAGGGCTAAAAAGAGGAAGGCAATTGAATCAATAAAAGGTGAACTTCCCTCAAATCTTCATTTTATCTATTTCGATTTTCCCCAGAAACTGCTCTTCTGGAAAAAGGGCTCACTGACTGTCCTTCTTTATTACAACCTGTGGCAGATTGGTGCTTTTTTAAAGTTGAAATTTGGAAAGGAAAAAGTTGATCCAGATATTATTCATCATGTGACTTTTGTGAATGATTATCTCCCAGCATATTTTGCCTTTTTTTCAAGGAGAGCAAAGTTTGTATGGGGACCGATGGCAAGTAATAATCTCCTTCCATGCGTGCTATCTCCCTCTATAATGATATGTGTAAAAGATAGATTGAAGTTCTTTTCAAAATTTTTTGTCAGGATTTTAAACCCTCTTTTCTGGGCTGCAATAAGGAGAGCCGATGTTTTAATAGTTCCTACCCCCGGGGTTAAAAATAGATTAAAAAAGATTTTTAAACTGGAAAATAAATTTATTATCCTGCCTCAAAGTTCAGGCCTTTATTTACCAGAGGTGGCTGAGAATAAAATTATTCCAAAAAACCGTTTTGTGGTACTTTTTGCAGGACAATTTATCTATCTGAAATCACCTCATCTTGTGGTGGATAGCTTCGAGCATTTCATTAGAAAATACGAGGTGAAAAGAGCCGAATTGATTTTTATCGGTGATGGACCATTAAGAAAATTTGTAGAGAAAAGAGTTGTAGAAAGGAATATAAGTGATTATGTAAGTTTTATTGAAAGATTGCCCCGGAATGAGTTTATGGAATGGTTGAGAAGTGCCTCTGTGTTTCTTTTTCCAACTGTAGAAGAAGTGGGAATGGTGATTTTTGAAGCCATGCTGTTGGAGGTCCCTGTAATAACCCTGAAATGTGCAGGTCTGGCTTCTTTTATAACAAGTTGGGAGAATGGTATTACTGTGGAATGCTCTGAATATCAAAAGATGGTAAACAATATTACTGATATCCTGTGGACATTGTATAGCAATCCTCAACTTAGGGTTAAAATAGGGAAAAGCGGAAAGGAGATGGTAAAAAAAAATTTTAGTGATAAAATCGTGTTGGATAGGTTAAGGGAAATCTATGAAGAAAAATAGTGAACCAGTTGCTTTCATCATCTTGAATTATAGAACCCCTGAAGAGACGGTGGAATGTGTCAGGAGTGTCCTTGCTCTTTCTTACGAACCCAAGAAGATAATTATAGTTGATAATAATTCAAATGATGGGTCTGTTGAGAAGATCGAGGCTTCTCTTAACGATGAAAATGAAGTTCAGGTAATTTACAGAAAAGATGCTCAGGAAGGAAGAAAGACCGATTCGAAAATCGTGATAATTGCAAATGATGAAAATCGTGGCTATTCTGCGGGTAATAACCTTGGCATTGATTATGCATTGAGTCAGGGGATAATATATGGATTTATTTTGAATCCTGATACGAGAATTGTTACAGATAATGTGGAGGAGGGTATTTCTTTTCTTCAAGAAAATGAAAAAATTTTAATTCTTGTTCCTTTGATTGTTGACAATGATTTTTCAGAACAGCCTTTACTTCCACCTGAAACATGCAGATTTATCACCAATATACTAAAAATTTTTTTCGGTAAGTTTTTATCAAAATCCCCGGAAGTTTCTCATAGAGAGTTTTCACAAATAGAGAAACCCCACGGTTGTTGTATGCTTATAGACCTGAAAAATTTTCGTGCAATAGGTTTGTTTGATGAGAATCTTTTTTTGAGCGGGGAAGAATCAGTTATTCAGTTTGTTACACAGCGCTCCGGATTTAAAATAATTTTCTATTCGAAGATTAAAGTAAAACATCTTCATAAGAAATCTCACTCTATTCAAAAAGGTTACAGAAATTTTATGGAAAGTAAAAAATATATTTTTGCCAATTACTGCTCATGGAAGAGATGGCAAATAAGTATATGGCAATTTTTTCTTGAGGTGTATGTGTTAATGCTTAGTCTGGTAGAACGCTTCAAAATTTCTCTTATTGAGTAAATGTTCTGTGTATATGCCAAGTCCGACCATTATCCAGAATGATTGATAAATGAAATCCCCGGAAATCAGATCTAAAATTGAGGAAAGGGTAAGTGCAAGAAAGACACCTT
>JALSQH010000225.1 GCA_026985515.1 bacterium | reverse complement strand
AGTTGCCCCCCTATGTGAAGGATAAGGGTTTGCCGGAACTTAAAAAGATTGTGATAATCACCTCATCAAAGAGGGTGGAATGGATGGGGGAGGTGGAATGAAATTTTTTGCTTTTGCTGTGTTGCTGAATGTAGTATAATTGCATAATTGATGGAGGTATGGAATGAATAGAGTGGTAAAAGGTGTATTTATTACGGTAATTTTTCTTTTTCCTCTTTTCCTGTTAGCAGGTAACAGAATCCCCTCTCTACCACACCTGACACCTGAACAATGGAAAAAACTTGAGAAGGGTGAAGTTGTTTTAACCACTGAGGTTAAAAAGGTTGGGGACACAGATCATGCCCTTATTGGTGCCTATCTGATCTTCAACAGGCCTGTAACAGATGTGTGGAGATTGATGATCCACCCGGAGGATCAGTATAAGTATCTGCCAGACCTTGAGTATTCAAAGCTTATATGGAGGAGAGGAAATAAGGTTGATGTGGAGTTTATGGTAAAGGTGTTATTTGTAAAACTTTATTACCGGGTAATTCACACTTACTACCCGGAGAGATACTATTTTAACTGGACCCTTGATCCCAATTTCAAGAATGATCTCAAATATCTTTATGGGGAGTGGCAGCTTTATCCCCTCAAGGGAGGCAGGACCCTTGCGAGGTACATGACGGAACTTCATGTGAGTTCCTTTGTGCCTGGATGGCTTGAAAAGAGGTTGACAAAATCAAATGTTCCCAAGAATATGAAAGCTTTTCAGATGTGGATTAACAGTAATGGCCATTACCACAAATGATCATAGGTGTGGGAATCGATATTGTGGAGAATGAGAGAGTAGAAAGAATTTTCAAGAGGTTTGGGGAGAAGTTTGTACATAAGATTCTTACTCCCGGGGAGAAAGAGGATTTTTTTACAAAAGTTAACGAGAAGAACAGGGTTCAGTTTCTGGCTGGCAGATGGGCCGCCAAGGAATCATTCTGGAAGGCCTGTGGATTGAGTTTTATGTTTAAACCCCTATCAGTGAGAATAAAAGCATCTGGAGATAATTTTACCATTGATGTATACTCAGAGAAGGTGAAGAGAATTCTGGAAGAGAAAAGGGTGGAAAAAATTTTCTGCTCAATTTCCCATGAAAGGAAGTATTCTGTAGCTGTTGTAATTCTTGAAGGGGGTTAAATATGATTCTCGCGACTCCAGAAAGAGTAAAGGAGATGGACAGAATTACCATAGAGGAGATGGGGATTCCTGGTGTAGTTTTGATGGAGAATGCTGGAAGGAAGAGTGCAGAAATTCTCATGGAAAGATATCTGAAAAGAGATAACACGATCCTCGTTGTTGTGGGTAAAGGCAACAATGGAGGAGATGGATGTGTAATAGCCCGCTATCTCTTCAACAACGGATATCAGGTGAAAATTGCAGTTGCTGGTGAGGAGGATGATCTGAAGGGTCACGCAGGTATAAATTACAGGGTGGCGAAAAACTTTGGAATTCCTGTTGAGATTCTCCATAATAACCCTGAACCGCTGAAGAAGATCATTGAATCAAGTGATGTTATAATTGATGCACTCCTGGGGACAGGTTTCAGACCACCATTAAAGGAGGAATACAGGGCAATTATTGAAATGATGAATGCCTCAGGCAAAGAGGTTTTTGCCGTGGATGTTCCTTCAGGACTTGATGCCTTTACAGGAAAGCCTGGAGATATTGCAGTTAAGGCGAAGGCAACATTTACAATGGGACTTGGTAAGGTGGGGTTGTTTTCTTATCCCGGTGCAAGATATGCAGGTGATGTTTTTGTCATTGATATTTCTTTTCCGAAGCATATTGCCTACAGAGACCCAAAATACTTTTTTCTTGATTCAGATTGCGACATTCTTTACCTGCCACCCAGGGATCCTGAGTCTCACAAAGGCAAATTTGGCCATTTGATGGTTGTGGGTGGTTCTCCTGGCAAGACAGGGGCAGCGCTGATGTCAGCCCTTGCTGCATACAGAGTTGGTACAGGACTTGTAACTGTGGCACTGCAGGATTATCTCAAGGACTATATTGAGAGCAAGCCTTATGAGGTTATGTACCTTTTTTATGGAAAAGGTAAGAATGTGGATTCTGTGGATGCCGCCTATCTCCTCAGAGAGATGAATTCAAGAAGCGCAGCGGTGGTAGGACCTGGTCTTGGAAAGGATAGGAATGCCAGGAAGATTTTCTACAATGTGCTTGAATACTTCAAATATCCACTCGTAATTGATGCTGACGGCTTAAACATACTTGCAGAGGATCTTGATGTTATTAAGGATGTTAAAATTCCTCTCATTTTAACCCCCCATCCTGGTGAGATGGCAAGATTAATGGGAGTGGAGACAAAAGATGTACAGGATAATCGTGTTGAAGTGGCTCTTGATTTTGCCCGGAAACACAATGTTTACCTTATTCTTAAAGGAGCCAGGACCCTTATTTCCACACCTGATGGTAAACTCTTTATAAGTCCTTTTGAGAATCCAGCAATGGCTACGGGAGGAATGGGTGATATACTCTCAGGTATTGTTGGTGGCTTTCTTGCGCAGGGTTTTGATCCTGAAAAATCTGCAGTTATGGGTGTATATTTTCACGCCCTCGCTGCGGAAAGGGCCACCAGAGGACCTGGTTTAATTGCCACTGATCTTCTCCATAATTTGCCTGCAATTATTTCTGAGTTTACGAAAGAATGAGAATTATCTCAAATAGCGAAGAAGAAACTTTTGCAGCAGGTGAACAACTTGGAAAGAAGCTGAGCAGGGGAAATGTAGTCCTTTTAACAGGGGATCTTGGTGCGGGTAAAACGAGATTCGTTAAGGGAATTGCCAGAGGACTTGGCATAAGGGAATGGTGGAAAATCAGAAGTCCCACCTTTTCTTTCAGACAGAGTTACACAGGAGAAATTCCCCTTTATCACTTTGATTTTTATCGGTTAAAGGATATATACGACTTTGAAACTATCGGAATTGATCCCCTTGATCTGGAAGGGGGTGTCGTTGTGATTGAATGGGGGGAGAAGTATGCGCAACAGTTGAAAAATTTTTTTGATAAAAAAATCTATAGTGTTAAAATAGAAATCCTGGACGAAAATAGAAGAATGATTGAAATAACTGAGGAGATGGAGGAATTCTGATGCTCATTGTTCAGAAGTATGGAGGTACATCCGTTGGAAGTCTTGAGAGAATAAAAAATGTGGCGAGGAGAATAGCTAAATTTAAGGATGAGGGACATGATCTGGTTGTCACTGTCTCTGCAATGGCGGGTGAAACCAACAGACTGGTTGACCTCGTCTACGGGCTTTCAGATGATCCTGACCCAAGAGAGTATGATCAGGTCGTCTCCACCGGGGAACAGGTCAGTATTGGACTTGTGGCAATTGCCCTCAAGGAAATGGGGTATGATGCTATTTCTCTTACCGGATGGCAGGTAGGGATGAAAACAGATTCTGCCCATATGAAGGCGAGAATTCTGGATGTTGATACCGAGAAAATAAAAAAGTACCTGAAAGAGGGCAAGATTGTCATTGTTGCAGGTTTTCAGGGAATTGATGAGGAGGGCAACATAACTACTCTGGGAAGGGGAGGATCTGATACCACAGCAGTTGCTCTTGCTGCAGCTTTGAAAGCTGATCTGTGTGAAATTTACACCGATGTTGATGGGGTGTATACTGCTGATCCACGGATAGTTCCAAAGGCGAGGAAGCTGGACAAAATTTCGTATGAAGAGATGCTTGAAATGGCAAGTCTCGGTGCCAAGGTCCTTCAGATCAGATCGGTGGAATTCGCAATGAAGTACAATGTACCCCTGGTGGTAAGATCAAGCTTGAATTTTAATCCCGGTACCATAATTACCAAGGAGGATAAAGAGATGGAGAAGGTTCTTGTATCTGGTGTAACATACAATAAGAATGAAGCAAAGATATCAATAAGAAGAGTACCTGACAGGCCGGGTATTGCAGCAAAGATTTTTGAACCACTTAAAGAGGCCAACATTAATGTTGATATGATTATTCAGAATATAAGCAAAGATGGTTACACAGATCTCAGTTTTACAGTGGCGAGAAATGAAATGAAAAAGGCGGTAGAAATAGTTAAAAAAGTTGCGGAAGAAATAGGAGCAGAGGGTGTTGAGTGGGACGACACAATAGCAAAAGTCTCAATAGTTGGGGTTGGAATGAGATCCCATCCTGGAGTTGCAGCAATCATGTTCAAGACACTGGCGGATAATAACATAAACATAATGATGATTTCAACTTCCGAGATTAAAATTTCCTGTGTCATTGATGAAAAATATACTGAGCTGGCTGTAAGGGTTCTACACGATGCCTTCAATCTGGATAAAGAACCAGAGGAGGGAGAGTAACTTAAAAGATGGAAGGAAAAAAGAGAAAAATCTATCTCTATGACACCACGCTCAGGGACGGAACTCAGGGTGAAGATATTTCTTTCACAGTTTCAGATAAAATAAGAATTGCCCATAAACTTGACGAGCTTGGAATTGATTACATTGAAGGGGGATGGCCTGGTTCAAATCCGAAGGATATGGAGTTCTTTACGCAGGTTAAGAAGGAAAAGTTTTCACACGCAAAGATTGCTTCTTTCGGCTCAACCAGAAGAGCTGACAGGACGTGCGAGACTGATGAGAATATTCAGATGCTGGTTCAGTCAGAAACCCCTGTTGTGACAATTTTTGGAAAAAGCTGGGATCTCCATGTGGAAAAGGCTCTGAAGATTCCCCTTGAACAGAATCTGGAATTGATTTATGACTCAATAAGCTATCTGAAAAAATACTTTGATAAAGTTTTTTACGACGCTGAACATTTCTTCGATGGTTACAAGAATAACCCTGAATATGCTTTAAAAACGATAAAAGCAGCTGAGGAAGCCGGTGCAGATTGCATAGTCCTTGCCGATACAAATGGAGGAACACTTCCCTTTGAAGTTTACGACATAGTTAACGAGGTGAAAAAGCACCTCAAAGCCCCTTTTGGGGCTCATATGCACAATGATTCTGAAACTGCTGTGGCCAATTCTCTCATGCTGATCTATGCCGGTGGCAGACATGTACAGGGAACAATTAATGGTTATGGCGAAAGATGTGGAAATGCCAATTTGATCTCCATCATACCTGCCCTGATGATAAAAATGGGACTTGAAGCTATTCCCTGGGAGAATTTAAAGAAATTGAGAGAAGTTTCAAGGTTTGTGAACGAAATTGCCAATCTCCCCCACAACAAACATCAGCCCTATGTGGGGCAATCTGCCTTTGCTCACAAAGGTGGGGTGCATGTCAGTGCAGTAATGAAGGATCCAAGAACTTATGAACATATTGATCCTGAACTGGTGGGTAATCACAGAAGAGTTCTTATTTCTGATCTATCTGGTAAAAGCAACATTCTCTACAAGGCGGAGGAGTTTGGAGTTGATCTCAGCAAGGGTGACGAGAAAACCAGACATCTGGTGCAGATGTTAAAGGAAATGGAACATCAGGGTTACCAGTTTGAAGGGGCAGAGGCGAGTTTTGAACTCCTCATGAGGAGGTACCTTGGTGAAGTTCCAAGGTTCTTCAGATTAAGGGGATTCAGAGTAATTGATGAGAAAAGGTCAGAGTCGGAACCCATCATATCTGAAGCAACAGTTATGATAGAGGTTGAGGGGGAGAAGGAGCATACTGCCTCACTCGGTAATGGTCCAGTTAATGCCCTTGACAATGCACTGAGAAAGGCTCTCATTTCCTTTTACCCATCATTGAAAGATGTAAAACTGAAGGATTATAAAGTCAGGGTTCTGACTGCTGAGAAGGGAACGGCAGCTTCAGTGAGGGTGCTGATTGAATCGGGAGATGGTGAGGAAACCTGGGGTACGGTTGGTGTGTCGGAGAACATTATTGAAGCCAGTTACAATGCCCTGGTGGACAGTATAAATTACAAGCTCTTTAAGGATAGCGTGAAGAAAAAAAAGGGCAGAAAAAAAAGCAAATAATGGCACGGGGATTGCGAACCATTCTGTATGAAGTTGAAAACACTCTTCGTAGTTTTCGCTATTCTGATCCTTTCACACTCACCGGTCAGAGGTGATTTTGCAGCCCCTCCCTATGATGGAGGAGGCTTCTCTTTCAGAGGCAGGCTGTATCCTTCCCTCCCCTTCAGGACAACCACATATTTTTCATTTTCTCCATTCTCAAAGATGGTTGAGGGCAGATGGAAAATACTGATAATTCTTGTGGAATATTCTGATTATTCCCACAGAGATGACATTGAAATTCCCTCTTCGCCAGATTATTTTCACGACATGTTTGCCGGCGGACCACACTATCCTTTCAGATCCATGAATGATTTTTATCTTGAGAATTCGGGGGGGAGATTTGGAATTGGTGAGGTGGATGTTTATGGCTGGTATACTCTTCCCCACACCAGGCAGTACTATGCCTGCAATGCCACTGCTTGTGATCCCGATTCAAATGCTTATGGTTTCAGGGTAAGAGGTGATTACTGGGAACCTGCAGGAGCTCTGGAAGTTGTGGATGATGCTCTGAATATGGCAATGAATAACGATCCCTCCCTTGATCTGATGCAGTACGATAATGATGGTGATGGTATGCCCGAATCCATAGTAATAATCCATGCTGGAGAGGGAGGGGAGAGTGACAGGACTGATCCCATGAATATATGGTCTCACAGGAATATATATACGCTTTCCACCACTGCAGGAACAGGTTTTTCGGGCAATATTGTTTATGTCATGGGACCTGAAATGTTCTCTGAGAATGACACGATGCCCGTGAGAATGGGAGTCTTTGCCCATGAATTTGGCCATGCACTGGGATTGCCCGACCTGTATGACACAGATTATTCATCCTGTGGAGATGGTCCATACTCTCTGATGGCTTATGGAGTGCATACCGGAACTCCACCGGGTTCAAACCCCTATCCCCTTGATGCCTGGTTGAAGATGAAACTGGGGTGGGTGTATCCCGTTGACATAACAATAAACACCTGTGGGAGGCTCGTCTATCCGATACAATTGTCAAATGTCGTTTACAGGTACAACCCTTCTGGTGGAAGTGAATATTTCCTCATTGCTTTTCGGAAGGATTATGGTTTTGATCATCAGATGTTCTCAAATCTCTCTCCCCACTGGAAGGGTGCCGTCTATATCTGGCATGTGGATGAGAGTAAGGGGAATGGTTTTTTAAATCCCATTTATCCTTACAACACACAGGAATGTGTTCCTGAGAATGGAAACGATTGCAGCAAAGAGCATTATGCTCTCTCTCTTATACAGGCAGATGGATTGTATCAGCTTGAAAGAACTAAAGCAGGGGGTGGTTGCTCCATTCCTGACTGGAATGATCTGTATCAATCCGGTGATTATTTCGGTGTGGATAGTGATCCCGATTCTGACTGGTGGAACGGTACCCCTTCAAATTTAACTGTAGATGTGGTGAGGGTTACAGATAACTATGCAAAAAT
>JALSQH010000224.1 GCA_026985515.1 bacterium | reverse complement strand
AAATACGTCAACATCAGTGGTCTCAACATTATCATTCATCGGTGTGATTGACTCTATAACCAGTTCTGTACCATTCTTATCTTCTGATGAACTCCCGCAGTGGACCAGAAAAACAGGGATAAAAGCAATAATCAATATCCACAATACATATCTGACCTTCATTTTATTCTCCCCTTATTTATTGTTTGCTTCCACATTCTTCTGAATAATACGCGGAGTAAGGAAAATCAGCAACTCAGTCCTCTTATCCTCTGTGTGACTTCTTCTGAACAACCATCCAATGACAGGTATCTTTGAGAGGAAAGGAACACCAACCCTGCTCTTCGATTTTTCAATCTGGAAAATTCCACCAATTACGGCTGTTTCGCCATCGTGAAGCAAGATCTGTGTTTTTGCCTCTTTCTTGGAAATGCTTGGAATCCCGAATCTGCTTGTAATACTTGTCTCTGGAGCATTCTTTGTAATATCAAGATCGAGAATTATGTTTCTATCAGCTGTAATGTGCGGCGTCACTTTCAACTTTAAGGTGGCATCTATAAACTGTGTCTGTGTCCCCTGCTGTGAAACAGTTTCATAGGGGATTGAATAACCCTGTTCAATAATTGCCTCCCTGTTGTCCATTGTTGTTATTCTTGGACTTGAAATAATTCTACCCTCTCCAGCGTCTTCTATGGCAGACAATCTCATATCAAGCACACTGGAGTTGTTAATTGAACCAAGCACAAGTCCCAGACTTGTAGCAGCACCTGCAGCAATAGCAGCAGGGAGATCAACAACATATCCGCTGTTCAGAGTACCAACATTGGTCGTACCGGCAGCACCTCCTCCGCCTCCACCTGCTCCAGCTCCCGCAGTTGGATTGTAACCAGCCATAACTCCACTGGCGGGGAAATTCAATCCTGTGGGAGTACCATAAGCTGCTCCAAAAGCAATTTTACCTCCCCACTGAATTCCAAGTTCCTGAGAAAAATTGGTTGTGGCTTCCACAATCCTTGCTTCTATAAGAACCTGAGGGGTCTGGGTATCAAGGTTATGTACAAGAGTCTCAACTTCCTTTATATTTCTCATTATATCCTTAACGATGATCACATTCGTTCTTTCATCAACACTCACAGATCCTCTTTTACTAAGAAGAGGTTTGACCTGTTTGGCAATTTCTGAGGCTTTACCATAGTTAACCGGGATAATTTTAACATACAGAGGCTCAAGTTCCCGTTTGCTTTTAAGGGCTTCAAGGCGTTCCTTTTCTTCCTGCTCAAGCTCCTTTCTTGGTGCAACTCTTATTACATTTCCTATTCTCACATAGCCAAGTCCCAGAGTTTGCAATATTACATCCAGAGCCTGATCCCAGGGAACATTGACCATTCTAACCGTAACTTTTCCTTTAACATCAGAACTTGCAATAATATTGAGGTTGCTGACTTCTGCAAGTAATCTCAACACATTGTGGATATCTGCATCCTTGAAATCAAGGGAGATCCTTCTTCCTCTATATATTTTTCTGGGTGCCTTAAACTTTACTCTGCTGATTTCTTCCTCAGGCGGCGGCGTCATTACTTGAGGCACCTGAGGCTGGGCAATTTTGTGAATTGTTGCTGGAATTATAGGTTTTTCAGCTGGCTTTTTTTCCACTTTTTTTCTTACACCTGGGAGTGGTCCCGCAGGTTTGGGTCCAGCAGGTGGTATAACTTCTGCTGGAGGAGTAACTACAGGTTTCTTCTGAGGAGGTGGAGGTGGCGGTGGAGTTACAGGAGTAATCTCTTCAGGAGCAGAAGGAATTTTTCCCAGCGCTCTTGCTTCAAGTTCTTTTCTTTCTTCCTCAGGCGTTTTCGCGACAGCTGGAGGAATCTCACTTACCGTCAATTCAAGGGAATCATCTTTTTTCTCTACATTATAATCTGGTACATCAGGCGTTTTAAATTCAATAACAACTCTTAATTTTTCCGGATGCTGACCCAGTCTTAATTCCTTGATAGTGGGAGTATCCAGATAAAGCTGGTTCGTGGGAAATAGATTACCAACATTCCAGAGATCAACAACAAGTCTGGCAGGGTTAGAAAGTTTAAACACATTGTAATTCCCTATGGGGCCATTTCCCACAATTCTGATAAGAGTGCTGTTTTCCAGTCTCTCAACATTTATATCCAGGATCTTATCAGCTACCTTGGGTTTCTTTTCAACCTTCTCAGGTGCAGATGGAGGTGGTGGAGGTGGTGTTGGGGCAGTTTCTTCCATTTCTTCCGTTGTGGTTGGTGTTAGAGCCTTCTCTTCAAGTTCCTTTTGCTCCTTCAATTCTTCCGGTACCTCCTCGGTTTTCTCTGTAACAACTGGAGCAGGTGCAGGCTGTGCAGGAGCCTTTTTCTCCACTTTCTCCGGAGCTGGAGGAGAAACTTCAGCTGTTCCAGTGGCTTTCACTGGCGCACTTACAGGAGGAGGTGTTTTTTCAGCAACTTCCTGCGCTTCTGTAACTGTAGTTACCTCTTTTTCTTCTGTGACTGCCTCCTCCGTTTCCGGAGCAGGAGCTTTTTCAACTTCCTTTTCTTCTGCTGCAGCTTCAGATGTTACTTCTGGTGGAGCTTTTGCAGTTTCTTCCGTGGCAGGTCTGGCCTCAGTTGCACTGGCTGTATTTTCAGTTGGTGAAGTTGTCTCACCAATGGTTTCTTCAAACAATCCCTCGTCCTCTTCAAGGATATTTTCTCCCTCCTCCTGTGCAATCTTCAATGGTGGATTGTCAACTGATGCGTTCTCCTGCAATTTACCGGCAGGAAAGAACAGGTAGAGCGTATCATCTTTTACCTCTGGCAGATACTCCTTCATTGTTTTAAGATACAACTCGAAACGGGCTACATTTGCAGCATTATTACCATATTGATAAATTTTGACACCTTTTATAATCGCATCCTTTATCCTGTAGGATCTGGATAATTTTCCAACATCAGTATAGGCAATATCCACAACAATTCTCGGAGGATTCTCAAGTCTGAAAACGGTATAGGTAGGATGTCTGGTACCCCTGATTATCATAAGAATTCCCTGATGAGTTCGCAGGACTTTAAAATCTGTAACCCTGTTGAGGTCGGGCCTGATCCCACCACATCCCGCAATAAGTAAAAGTATTAACAGTGTTCCAAAAAACTTCTTTGCCCTCATGGAGTCACTCCTTCTTCTTTTTCTGGTAATTTTAGATAAACTTTTCTTGTTTTGATTTCTCCCTTGTAGTCCACATACTTTTCAAGAATAATAACTTTGTCAGGTAAAATCTTCCACACTTTTCCACCATTTTTTCCTATGGGAGTTCCCACACGAACAGAATAACCTTTACCATCAGGGGTTTCAATTAATGCTGTGGGGCTGGAAATTCCCCATACAATACCTTTTAAGGATAAGCTACTCAGATCATACTTCTGTAATGGATGCACAATAGGTCCGGTGTTAAGTTTAACTCTTCTGGCAGATATGTAAGGCTGGAAAGGATCTCGGGATCTGAACATATCATAAACATACACACTCTTTTTCCTGGTTGCGGAAGTTACCGGTTTCGCCAACTCTACTTTTCTGGCAACTCTTTTATGAGCACCAGGCACGGGGAGCTTTTCTTCTTCTTTTTTACCACACCCGGATCCAACGGAAACAACTATAAGAAAGATAAGTAGAGACAACCAAAAACTCTTATGAATGTTCATATTCTTACCTCTTTCTCTTCTTTCCCTTCTTCTGTAACTGCTTTTTTTCCTGTTCAGAAAGATACCTGTAGGTTACTGCTGTAAACCTGGCATCAACTATCACCTGACCCAGGTCATTCGTTTTCCCTGTGGAATGAATAGAGATGTCTCTGATATTGACTATTCTTGGCAGTTTTCCGATCTTCTCAAAAAATTTCATGATACTTTTAAAGGTCCCTTTCACTTCAATAATGAGAGGAACTTCGGCGACGAACTGACCCGGTTTCTTAACCTCTGGTCGGGGCTCAAATCTCACTATTTCAAGATTCAACTCATTCGCTACATTAGGAATATCGATAAGAAGCTGTGCAATTTCAGCCTTGTTGGGCAACTTGGCAATGGCTTCGCTAAGCTTTTCCTGTAATCTTCTGAGTTCCTCTTCATACCTTGGAAGATCATCAGCCCTGCTTTTTTCCTTCAGCATTTCCTGTTTCCTGGTTTCAAGGGTACTTTCAAGATCCTGAACCTCGTGGAGGACTGGAATATAGAAAAGGTAATAGTAAAGAATAAAGATCAAAAGCAAAATCCCACCGAGAATCCCAAGCTTCTGTGGTAATGGTAATCTAACAATTCTCATCAAGTATTCTTCTATTCTATCCATAAAACCCTCAACCTGTAGAATTAGAGATATTTTGCACCTTCATAGAAATATTGAAATTTACCAGATTCCATGGACCTTTTGTAACAAGAGTGGTACCCCCAATTTCTATGTCTTTGAAATACTTAATTTTTTCCAGATTCTTCACAAACTCCGCTACCAGCCTGTGATCAAGGGCCTTTCCTGTTATTTTAATAGATCCGTTGGCAAAAACAAGTTTGGTAAACCATAACTGATTGGGAGCAGCATTGGATAATTTATCAAGAACTTTAACGGGAAAAAGTCTGTTACCTTCCAGAGAAGCAATGACTTTCAACTTTTCCTGCAGTTCTGCCTTCTTATTCTGTGTGGGTTTAATTTTCTTGGTGATTTCCCTTAACCTCTTTATCTCTGATTCAACCTGTGCAATCTCATGATTCAGTCGCTCTTTTCTGG
>JALSQH010000223.1 GCA_026985515.1 bacterium | reverse complement strand
AATTGAAGAAGAAACCCTGACGCCCTGGAATTCATGATTTACAGAAGCTGTCTCAACAAGGTAGAAATAGTTGTGAAAGACGAGAGAGAATCGGGACTGAGGAAAATTCTTAACTTTGGACACACAATAGGTCATGCAATTGAAGTTACAAATGACTTTATGGTAAAACATGGAACGGCCGTGGCAACTGGAATGATTATTGAATCAATAATATCCTGGAAACTGGGCCTTATTGATAGAGAGACAGTAGAGGAAATTGGAAAAACGATAAAAAATCTTGTCCTCTCTCACATTCGCAGGACTCCTTTGATTTATCCAGAAAAGATTATCAGAGCAGTCAGATATGATAAAAAAGTCAGAGGCGGAAAACCTGAGTATGTTCTTCTCAGGGAAATTGGTAAAGTTATAGAAGATATCACCATTCCAGTTGAAGATCAGATTATTCTTGAGTCCATCAACCATTTCCTTGAAGGATGGATCTGAAAAAAACTGTAGATGCAATAAGCCGGGAATTAGAAGAAAAACAACCTGTTGTACTCATGTACAGCGGTGGGGTGGAAAGCAGTTTTCTTCTTAAAATTCTTCTGGAAAACACCATTGACTTTCAGATAGTTACAATAGACAACGGTCTTATACCATCGTATCAAATTGATTTCATTAAGCAATCCTTACAAAAGTCAGGTGCAGAAGCAGTGATACTCTCCTTTGACTTTAAAGAAATCTACGCTATGAAAAAAAACCTGCCTTCCCGATGTTACTTCTGCAAAAGGAAAATGTTATCTCTTGCAAGGGAAAATTTTCCAAATCACACCATCATTGAGGGAAGCAGTTGCTACGAAGAAGGAGAGAGACCGGGAGAAATGGCACTTACCGAAATGGAGATATTTTCTCCGCTTAAAAAATACTGTGTTGATAGAACTCATATAATCAAATTCCTCAAAAAATCCGCCTTTCCTTTTATGGAGAACAATACCTGCCTTGCCACACGCTTTCCCTTATTCTCTGAACCTGATGTAGAAAAGATAAAACTTATTGACAGAATTGAATCAAAAATCTTCCATGCAACTGGAAATCCTTCACGATTGAGATTATCACGTGATGGAAATCTCACTCTCGAAATAAAGGAAGAAGACCTGGTTAAGCTACCCGGAATTCTGGAAAGTAACATTCTTGAGAAAATTAAGATAAAATTGAGAAAATTCTAAAAACCTGTGTGACCAAAACCCCCGTCTCCCCTTTCTGTGGAAGGTAGTTCTTCAACCTCTTCCCATTCTATCCTGCACACGGGCACGAGGACCATCTGCGCGATTCTATCTCCAGGGCGAATAACAAAGTCTTTCTCTCCCAGATTTATAATTATGACCTTTATTTCACCCCTGTAATCAGAATCAATTGTTCCTGGAGTATTGGGAAGTGTAACCCCATAACGAAAAGCCAGTCCACTGCGTGGTCTGAGTTGAATCTCATACCCGGGAGGTATTGCCACAGCAATACCTGTTGGAATAAGAGCTATTTTTCCAGGCTTAACGGTAACTTCCTCCTCCGGCAGAGCATGAAGATCCATTCCACTTGAAAATTTTGTCATGTAGCGGGGGAGAAGATTGAGCTTCCTCACCCTGTCATCAAGGATTTTGATCTTTACAGGTACAGTTTCCAACTTCACTTATCAGAAGAGTTCTGAATCTCTTTGAGTGCTTCTTTTCTGCTTAATCTTGGTCTTCCAAGTTCATCAAGTTCTATCACCTTTACCGGCACCACATCTCCCACATTCACCACATCCTCAACTCTGTTAACTTTTCTGTTTTCCAGTTGTGAAATGTGAAGCAACCCTTCCACACCAGGTAATATTTCTACAAAGGCACCATAGGGAGCAATTCTCTTAACAACGCCCTGATAAATTTTCCCAACCTCTATCTCTCTGGTAACTTCCTTTATTTTCTCAATGGCCTCATTCAGGCTTGTCAGTGAAGGTGCATATATCACAACCCTTCCATCCTCCTGAATATCAATGGTGACTCCTGTATCCCCAATTATTCGTTTTATCGTTTTCCCACCGGGTCCAATTAAATCCCTTATTCGTTCAGGATTGATATTCATGGTGTAGTATCTCGGAGCAAACTTGCTTATTTCATCTCTTGGTTTGCTTATCACCTCTCTCATCTTTGAAAGAATATAGAGCCTTCCCTTTCTCGCCTGTTCAAGGGCCTTTTCAAGGATATCCATTCCAATACCTTTGATTTTTATATCCATCTGGATGGCGGATATCCCTCTGTCATTTCCAGCCACTTTAAAATCCATATCTCCAAGGTGATCCTCATCCCCAAGAATGTCACTCAAAATTATAAACTGGTCACCTTCCTTCAAAAGTCCCATTGCGATTCCAGCCACATCCGTTTTTATGGGTACTCCTGCATCCATAAGCGAAAGAGAAGCACCGCACACAGTTGCCATTGAGGAAGAACCATTGGATTCCATAATATCTGATACAACTCTTATGGTATAAGGAAACTCTTCCTCAGAAGGCATGGCTGGCTGAATGGCTCTCTCAGCAAGAGCACCGTGACCGATCTCTCTTCTTCCGGGAGCTCGCAGTGGCCTCACCTCTCCAACACTGAAGGGTGGGAAATTATAGTGAAGCATAAATTTCTTAAAACTTTCTCCCTCAATTGTGTCAACCATCTGTTCATCTTCGTGTGTGCCGAGAGTTGTTGCAACGAGAGCCTGAGTTTCACCTCTGGTAAAGAGAGCAGAGCCGTGAGCTCTGGGCAAAACTCCCACTTCAATGGAAATAGGTCTTATTTCGTCATACTTTCTTCCATCAATTCTAACACCACTTTTGATCAGATTCCTGACAAGCTTCTTCTTTAACTCATCAAAGGCGTTCTTGATAAGAAGAATTCTCTCAGGATCATCGTTACCAAATTCTGAAATAACATCTTCCAGTATTTCATCAATGGCCCTGTATCTCTTGAGCTTCTCCTTTATTCTTATTGCTTCATTTAATCTGCCTGCGTATTTCTCCTCAATAAGTCTTGTCGTTTCTTCATCCAGTTTCTTCACTTCAATTTTTATTTTTTCTTTTCCAGCCTTCTCCCTCAGTTCCTTCTGAATCTCTATTATCTTCTGAACCTCTTTAAATCCAAAATCAAGGGCACCCAGAATATCCTTTTCTGGAACAAATTTTGCTCCACCCTCTACCATAACAATGCTGTCACTGGAAGAAGAGACTGTAATATTGAGGTCGCTTTTCTCTTCCTGTTCCTGTGTCGGATTTATGACATATTGGCCATCCACTCTTCCCACAATAGCTGCGGCAATGGGTACTTCATAAGGTATATCAGAAATGTAAAGAGCCGCAGATGCACCAATTATCGCAAGAGGTGTCGGATCATTATCCTTGTCAAAGGATAAAACCATTGCTATTACCTGGGTATCATACTTGTAACCTTCGGGGAAAAGAGGTCTTATCGATCTATCAATTACCCTTGATACAAGAACTTCATGATCTGAGGGTTTCCCCTCTCTCTTTATGAATCCGCCAGGTATTTTTCCCACGGCATAAAACTGTTCTTGATAATTGACAGTGAGAGGAAGAAAATCAATATCTTCCATCTCCTTCCTGGACATTACAGCGGTCACGAGGACCACCGTATCACCATACCTCACAAGTACAGAACCATTTGCCTGCTTTGCAACTCTTCCCGTTTCAATTGATAATACTCTTCCGCCTACTTCAGTGGAAACTACTACTGGATCCATTTTCTCTCCTCTATCTTCTTATGCCAAGTTTCCTGGTAATTTCAAAGTACTTCTGTGGATTTTCTCTCATGAGATACTTTAACAATTTCTTGCGCTTTGAAACAAGTTTTATAAGCCCCAGTCTGGAATGCTTATCCTTTTTGTGAACTTTAAGATGCTCCGTAATGTAGTTTATCCTTTCTGTGAGAAGGGCTATCTGTACCTCCACAGAACCTGTATCATTTTCATGAATTCTGAAGTTGTTAATAATCATCTTTTTTTCTTCCTTCGTAAGAGCCATCTGAATTTTCCCCCTTGTTTTTTTGGTATATTATATTATGACAAATCCATTTTTATTTCAACTACCCTGTGAAGACCCTTACATATCTGAATGTTCCGTTCCTCCCCTTTTCAGCAATGGCATACAATTTCTTTCCATTTTCACTTATTATTGCAAATTTCTCTCCCGGCTCAATTATCTCAAACCTGGCACCAAGAATCTGACTAATTGGAACTCCCCTTAATACAAGAGAGGCCACCTGTCTGTTAACCTTTATTTTCCTCATATCAATTACTTCAACCATAGGTATGATATGTTTAAACACATCTCCCCTTTTTACACTTTCCTCCAGAGCTTCAAGGGTTACCGAATCTTCCAGCTGAAATCTTCCAACCCTGAGCCTGTTTAAATAACTCAAGTATGCAACACTACCAAGCTCTCTGCCAATTTCTTCTGCTAGGGTTCTGATATATACGCCACTTGAAGTTGTAACTTTTACTGCAATTTCATCCTCAGTAAAATCAACAAGCTCAATTTCCCTGATGTACACCTTTCTTGGTTCAAGTTTGATCAAATTTCCCTCCCTCGCATACTTGTAAAGGGGCCTTCCCCTGTACTTAACCGCAGAAAACGGGTGAGGACTCTGAAGGATTTCTCCCCTGAATTTTTGCAGAACTTCCTCGATCCTCTCCCTTGAAAGTTCTGGAACCGGTTTTCTCTCAATCACTTCACCTGTAGCATCCCCCGTAAGTCTCCTTTCCCCCAGTTTCATCCTGAAGAGATAAACCTTATCAAGTGCCGTCAGGAACTGGCTTAACTTGCTCGCGTTTCCAACAAGAATCAGCAAAACCCCCCTCGCCATTGGATCAAGGGTACCTGCATGTCCCACTTTCTTAACCTTCAGAATCTCTTTAACCTTCTCTCCCGTCTCCCTGCTGGAAATCCCTGGTGGCTTATTGATATTTATCACACCTTCTATTTCACCCATTCTGAAGACTCCTTTCCACTTCCCTCACCACATCAGAAACAATTTTTTCATAGGGACCTGTAATCTTGCAACCGGAAGCATTTTTGTGACCACCACCACCAAATTTTCTTGCTATTCTTTCCACATCAACTCTTTTTGATCTGAATCCAACTTTGTAAACATTCTCCTCAATCTCTCTGAACTGAATGGCCACTTCAACCCCCCTTATACCCCTGACATAATTTATCACTTCCTCAAGCATATCTGGTGTGGCCCCTGTTCTTGCAAACATATCTCTGGTTACAACAATGTATGCCCACCTGCCCTTTATATCACGGGTGAGGGTGGAGAGCACCGCTGATAAAAGATGCAGTTTGGAAAAAGGATAATTTTCATAAACATTCGAAGCAACCCGGGAAGGGTCAACCCCTTTCCTCACAAGCTCAGCGGCGATGTGCAGAGATTCTGAATCTGTATTGGAAAATCTGAAAGATCCTGTATCTGTGAATATAGCTGTGTAAATTGCCTCTGCGGCATCAACACTGATCCATTCCTCTTTCCACTTTTTCATCAATCTGTAGAGAATCACTCCAGTTGCTGCTGCATCTGAATCTATCAACTTAATATCGCCAAATCCAGTAACTGTAAGGTGATGATCAATTACAAGGGAATGCCTGAATTTTAATTTCTTTCCAAGATCCTCATTTACCCTCTCAAGATCACCTACATCTATTAACACAGCAACATCAAATTCTCTATCAGGCACACCGGTGCTGAAATTTTCGTGTCCCTTCAGAAATTCAAGGTAATAGGGAATCTTGCCCTCATTATACAGGAAGAGGTCCTTTTTACCCGCATTTGAAAGGTAATTCCAGAGTGCCAGTGCTGAACCGATCGTATCTCCATCAGGATTACTGTGGGTAGCTATGAAGAATGAATCTGACATGGAAAGGAGCTCAATAGCTTCGGCGTACGGCAACTCACTCATCCCCTTCCCCCTCTTCTATTTCCTCAATAAGCCTGTCAATTCTCTCCCCATAGTCAAAACTATCGTCGTAAATAAAGTTAAGCTGCGGTATGTGTCTCAGACTCAATCTCTTTTTTAACTCATACCTTATAAATCCAGCAGAATGTCTCAATCCTTCCCCCGCCTCATCATTATTTCCAAATGTGGAAATGTAAAAAACTTTAGCGTATCCAAGGTCAGGAGAAACTTTAACTCCAGTGATGGTCACACCAGACACCCGGGGATCTTTAAGCTCTCTCATTACAATTGCAGATATTTCTTCCAGCAGCAATTCAGCAACTCTGTCTTCTCTTCTGTACCCCTTCATCTTTCCTCAATAGGTAAAAATTTCTCTTTCGCTGTCTATCAGTTCAACTTCCGGGAAAGTTTCAAGGAAGTCCTTCATTTTTTCAAACACGACTTCAAGAT
Organism: bacterium; assembly: GCA_026985515.1. Lineage (GTDB taxonomy): Bacteria > JALSQH01 > JALSQH01 > JALSQH01 > JALSQH01 > JALSQH01. The sequence goes on along the minus strand of JALSQH010000223.1, from coordinate 20,460 downwards.
ACCTGTCATCTGCGCTAACGGTTGAACCGCCGAGGACAGCCTTCTGCCACAAATCCTGATCCTCAACCTCAACAAGGGGAAAGTGAAACTTGTTCCTGAAACGATCCTTTATTTTCTGCAATACTCTTCTTTTCTCCTTGAGCGACGCCACCCCATAAATATAGAGGGTCAATTTGTAAACTCCCACGTACATGGAAATATATCAGAGAGTTTTTTTAACTTTTTCAATTTCAAAGGCTTCCAGAATATCTCCCACTTTTATGTCGTTGAAACCCTCAATACCCACACCGCACTCGTAACCCTCTTTCACCTCAGTTACATCTTCTTTAAATCTCTTCAGGGAAGCTATCCTGCTCTCAAAAATAATCTTCCCTTCCCTTATTACCCTGACATTATCACTTCTACGGATGAAACCATCAACAACGTAACACCCTGCAACAGTTCCCACTTTTGGAATATTGAAGGTTTGCCTCACTTCAGCCCTGCCGTGATAGACCTCCTTCTCCTCAGGAGCAAGCATCCCTTCAAGGGATTTTTTAATCAGATCAACAAGTTCATATATCACTCTACTGGTGTAGATTTCCACACCTTCAGTTTTTGCCAGTTTCATCGCTTTATTGTCAGGCCTCACATTAAATCCGATGATTATTCCCTTTGATGCAGAAGCAAGCATAACATCACTTTCTGTTATTCCTCCAACTCCTGTATGGACAACTCTGACCTTTACTTCATCTGTGGAAAGCTTCTCCAGAGCCTGTTTGACCGCTTCTGCTGTACCCTGAACATCTGTTTTCAAAACTATGTTAAGTTCCTTTACATCACCTTCCTGGGCAAGCCTGAAGAGATCTTCAAGAGAAACACTCTTCGGTGCCGCTTCACTTTCCTTCTTCAGCCTGTTTTTCCTCAATTCCACTATTTTCTTTGCAACATCTTCATTTTTTAACGCATAGAGTTTCTCTCCTGCAGGAGCCACACCATCAAGTCCCATAACCTCAGCTGGAAAGGAGGGACCCACACTTTTAACATTCTTCCCCACATCATTTATAAGAGCCCTGACCTTACCATAGTTGATTCCAGCCACAACATAATCGCCCACATGAAGAGTCCCATTTTTCACTATTACAGTGGCAAGAGGACCTCTATGCTTGTCAAGCCTCGATTCAATAACAACTGCCTCTGCCCTTTTCTTCGGATTGGCTTTGAGTTCCAGCATTTCTGCCTGCAAAATGATCATTTCAAGCAGATCTTCAATGCCAATCTTCTGCCTGGCTGAGACCTCAACCATCAATGTATCTCCGCCCCACTCCTCCGGTATGAGTCCCCTTTCAGCAAGCTCTTTCTTCACCCTGTCTGGATTGGCATTTGGAACATCAATTTTGTTTATGGCCACAACTATTGGAACACCTGCAGCTCTCGCATGGCTTATCGCTTCCTCTGTTTGAGGCATAACACCGTCATCAGCGGCAACCACAAGTACAACAATATCTGTTACCTGGGCACCTCTCGCCCTCATCTGTGTAAAGGCTTCATGACCGGGAGTATCTATGAAGACTATTGTACCCTTCCCTTTAAGCTCCACCACAGATGCACCTATGTGCTGAGTAATCCCGCCTGCCTCCCTCTCAGCCACACGGGTCTGTCTGATAGTATCTAGAAGAGTCGTCTTCCCATGATCAACATGCCCCATAACTGTGACCACAGGAGGTCTCGGAACCAGATCCTCAGGTTTGTCTGGCTGTATATCAAGCAGTTCTTCCTCAGTGTAGCCAGCTTTCTGAACCTCGACGCCAAATTCTGTGGCTATTATTGATGCAGTTTCAAAATCTATTGTGTCTGTTTCCTCAAGATCATCCATCCCGAGTTCTTTCAATTTTCTCATGACATCTCTGATCTTGACACTCATACTTTTGGCGAGTTCATTAATCTCAATCTCATTGCCAATTTTAATCTTGATGTTCTTTTTGGGAGGAAGTGTGGAAGGCCTTCTGGGCTCTTTTTTTACCTTTTCCTGTTTTTCCTCTTCCTCGGATATTTTTAATTCTGGCTCCTCTTCCTCAAGTTCTCTGAGTAATTCCTCTTCCTCTCTCCTGGGCCTCTTTTTCCGCTTTCGCTTCATTACAATTCTTCTGCGGGGATGAAACTTCTCTTCCTCTTCTTCCTCCTCCTCTTCAATTTTTCCAGCCACTTTTTTCTTTATCTTTTCCAGCTCCTCCTTTATCTTTTCCTCATCAAGAGCTTTAACTTCCTCTTTCTTTTCCTCCACTCCTCCCTTTCCCGGTTCCTCAACCTTTTCTACCTCTGGTTTCTCCTTTCCCTCCTCCACTTTCGTTTCTACTTCGACTTCCTCCTTCTTTTCTTCCACTGAAGGAGACACTTCCTTCTGCTCAAATGCTTTATCTTCAGCAGCAGGAGGTGAAACTGCCTCAGGTCTCTCAGCCACCTTCTCTTCAACAGTAGCTGGAGCAACTGCTTCTTCTACCCTTTCGACTTTCTCCTCTTTTCTCTCCCTCTTTCTTACCCTCTTTTTCAGGGTGGGTTTTGATTCCTTTTTCCCTTCCCTTTCTTCCTTGAACAATGTTTTCAGTTTCCTTATGTCCACCTCATCCATATAACTCTGAATGGTGGCAACCTGAAATTTATGTTTTCGAGCAAACTCCAGTAATTCTCTGGGCTTCACGCCAAGTTCACTGGCAACCTGAGATAATTTCTTACTGGCCATTATTCCTCCTGCTTTTCTTCAACTTTTTCGCCAGATTCCAGCAGTTTTTTAGCAGATTCAACATATTTCTTTGCCTTCTCAAGCTCTATGCCTGTTGTTTTCTCAATCTCTTCCGGTTCAGACCTCGCCACATCGCTTATTGAGAAATAACCACTGTGAAACAGCAACTCAACATCAAAATCGGTTATCCCCTCTATCTGTCTCAAAGCCTCCTTAACTTTTTTGGCATTTTCAAGATACTCAGACTCACTCTTTATGTCAATATTCCATCCCGTCAGTTCAGATGCAAGTTTCACATTTCTACCTTTGCTACCAATTGCAAGGGATAGTTGATCATCAGGTACCACCACCTCAATTGAATGAGACTCTTCATCGATTATAACCTGGACAATCTCTGCCGGAGCAAGGGCATTTTCTATGAACTGGGCAGGATCTTCAGACCACAGAACTATATCAATTTTCTCTCCAGAAAGCTCCTGAACTATGTTCTGAATTCTGGCACCCCTCACTCCTACACATGCACCAACAGGGTCAACATCAGGATCATTGCTCTTTACAGCAACCTTGGCTCTCACACCAACATCCCTTGCAACAGCCTTTATTTCCACTATTCCTTCATAAACTTCAGGTACTTCCAGTCTGAAAAGCTCCTTCAGGAAATCCGGGTCAGCACGGGAAAGGATAAGTTTCGGTGCCCCTGTTCTGGGATTGGTATCTATTTCCTTTAAAAGAACTTTAATTTTATCACCGGGTTGATAAACTTCCTTTGGAATCTGTTCCGATTCGGGAAGAATACCCTCAGCTTCAACCTTTCCAAGGTTAACTATGATATTTCCACCCTTTCTCCCCTTTCTCTTCTCGATTCTCCTCACATATCCAGTAACAAGCTGGCCTTTCCTATCCTTGAATTCTGCCATTATGGCTTCAACTTCTGCTTCTCTCAATTTCTGCGCAAAGATCTGCTTTAAAGTCTGTATGGCAACTCTCGAAAAGTCTTCAAAACTTATCGGTATCAGCACCTCGTCTCCAACTTCAATTTCCTCATCCTCTCCAAATATTTTCCTTGCTTCCTCCAGTGACACTTCTTTTGAGGGATCAGTAACCTTTTCAACCACTTCTTTGTAAACACCTATCTCAATGTCACCTGTCTCTTCATTGACCTCAATCTCAACATCCTCCTCATCATAACCATACTTCTTTTTTAAAGTTGCTCGTATAGCATCAACAAAGGCTTCCAGTATCTTTTTTTTATCTACACCCTTTTCCTTGGCAACTCTCGAAATCTCGGTTAGAAATTCACTTCCCATAACTTCCTCCTGACAATCAAATTTTTAAATCTGGTTCAAGATTTATTTTCACCACAATCGATTTCGGTATCTCCAGTTCTTTTCCCTTCACATTCAAAATAAAATATTCCTCCTCATTTCTCTCAAGTATTCCTACGAAGGTATTGGAGTTTTCTATCTTTTCACCTGTTACAATTTTTACCCTCTTACCTATGGATCTCTCATAGTCTCTCTCTCGCTTGAGCTCTCTGAAAAGCCCTGGTGACGAAACCTCAAGATTGTAGCTTCCGGGGATCAGATCCTCAACATTTTCAACCTCCAGCAGGGGAGAGATAAACTTCGTCACATTCACACAATCATCAAGGGTCACACCCCCCTTTTTGTCTATGAAGATCCTCAGAAAACTCCTCCTCCCCTCTTTTGAAAACTCAATATCAACCAGTTCATACCCCATTTTTTCAAGGGGTGGTTCCACCACTTCCCAGGCTCTCTCTTCAATCTGTTTTTTCAACTCACTCACCTGCATTACCTCATCATATAAAAAAAGGTGGACTACGAGAGTCCACCTTTAAGTGGCAATTATAAAGATATCAGATTTTTCCTCTTTTTTCAAGGGAATTTCAGATACCATCTTGTATTCTTCATGAAATTCTGTAAAATGTTTTGCGAAAAGGAGGACAAAAATGGCAAGAATAACTGTTGAAGATTCTCTCAGGACGGTAAGTAATAGATTTGCTCTGACAATTCTGGCCGCCAAAAGAGCAAGACAACTTCTTGAAGGTGCCAAACCACTTGTAAAGACTGACAATAAATATATTGTCACAGCTCTCAGAGAAATAGCCGCAGGAAAAGTAACCTACGAAAATTTCGATGAAATCTGTAGAGAGAGTGTTGAGGGAGAGAAATTCCAGAAAAATCCGGCAGGGAAGTAATCGCTCATTCAAATAATCCTTCCACAAATTCTTCAGGGGAAAAGGGTTTAAGATCCCCGATCCCCTCTCCAACCCCCACATAGAGAATGGGAATCTTGAGTTCATCGGCAATTGCCACCACAATACCTCCTTTGGCGGTACCATCAAGTTTGGTGAGAATTATGCCGGTAAGTCCCAGAGTTTTGTTGAACTCCTGAGCCTGCCTCAGTGCATTCTGACCCGTTACAGCATCAATAACAAGCCATATTTCATGAGGAGCCCCCTCCATTGCTCTGGAGGACACTCTTTTCACTTTCCTGAGTTCATCCATCAGGTTAACCTTTGTGTGGAGTCTCCCTGCAGTATCACCTATCACAACATCATCACCTCGATGGATTGCAGATTCAATGGCATCATAAAACACAGCCGCTGCATCACTTCCTTCCTGATGCTTAACAATCCTGGCACCCACCCTTTCAGCCCATATTTCAAGTTGTTCAATGGCAGCAGCTCTGAAGGTATCTCCAGCTGCGAAGACAACCCTTTTCCCCTGATCAATGAAGTATTTCCCGAGCTTCCCTATTGAGGTCGTCTTCCCCGTACCATTGACGCCCACCACCATTATCACAAGAGGTTTCACATCGGGAAGAGAATGGGGAGGAACTGACTTTAAAATTTCAAGGATCTTCTCTTTCAGCAGGTTCTTCAGGGCTGCAGGGTCACTTATTCCCCGCTCTTTTGCCTCAACTCTAACACGGGAAAGGAGTTTTTGAGTTGTTTTCACTCCAAAATCAGCGGTGATGAGAATAGCTTCGAGCTCCTCATAAATTTCAGGAGAAATTTTTTCTCCCCTGAGAAGCTGGTTTAACCTGCTCAAAAAGGAGCTTCTCGTTTTTTCCAGCCCTTCCTTAATTGTTCGTGGCTTTACCTCTTCAACTTTCTCTTCAACCCTGCGCTCTTCAACCTCGGTAACAGGTTGTTCCAATTCAGCCTTCTGTTCTTCAGGTAACTTCTTCTTTTTTCTCCTGACTCTCAGAAAAATCAAAATCAGGATTAAAATAAGAACAAGTACCCCTGCCGCCGAATAAAGGTAAAGGGGATCACCTGCAAGAAAATTAAGTTCCTTCACACTTACCTCCAGTATTAACTTTTCAGGGAAACAGATACAACCTTTGAAGCTCCATCTTCCATAGAAACTCCGTAAAGACGATCAGCCATTTCCATGGTTTTGTGGTTGTGGGTCACCACAATGAATTGCGTTTGTTTCGACAGTTCTCTGAGAAGAATACCAAATCTCTCTGTATTTGCCGCATCGAGGGGTGCATCCACCTCATCAAGAATGCAGAAGGGTGCCTTTTTGTATTTAAAAATTGACAGGATAAGGGCTATAGACATGAGAGCCTTTTCTCCCCCCGAAAGGGAAAAAATACTTCTTATATTTTTGTCTGGAAGAAAAAGTTTTATGTCCACGCCAATATTTTCCAGAGAGGAAGCCTCACTGGCAATGAAATTGGCACTTCCACCGGTCAGATACCAGTAAAGGTCATTGAAATTCTTTTCAAGCTCCTTCATCACATCGAAAAATTTCTTTCTGGCCTGACTTTCCACCTCCTGAATGGTCATCTGATGTTTCTCAATGGCAGCAACAACATCTCTTCTCTTTTCTTCCAGTTCAGATATTTCCTTCATGAGTTTTTCATACTCATCTGGAGCCTTATTGTTGATGGGTCCAAGTGATTCAATTTCTCTTTCTATTTCCTCAATTCTCTTTAAAGCCAGATTTTTCTCAATCTCCAGCTGATACTCAGGAGCATCTATTACCTCACCAATCAGTTTACCACTTTCATCCTGGATTCTGGTAAGTACAGAATTCAGGGAAATATTCAATTCCTCCAGCCTGCTTCTTTTTTCCTCAAGTTCCTTCTCCACAGCACTCAACTTCTTCTGCACTCTGTTTAATTTTGATTTTTTCTTCTTAAGCTCATCCTCTATTGAATTTCTTTTCTCTCTGAGATTTTCCACTTCTGCAGTTATGCCATCCCTCTTTTTGATCAGTTTTCTGATCTCCAGAGTTGTTTCTTCTTTCTTTTTCTCGAGCTCCCTCCTCTGATTCTCAAGTTTCTCAACTTCTTTTACAAGTTCCTCCTTCCTTCTTTTATCCCTATCAAGAGTCCTCATGGTTTCGTTATATTTTTCCTTTAAATTTTTTAACTCAACCTTCTTTCTTTCAATTGCAATTCTTTCCTCGTTGTACTCTTCAGACAACTTTTTGAATTCCTTTTCCTTTTTTTCAAATTCAGCATTTAAAACCTCAAGGTCTGACCGGTGAGCCACAAGTTTTTCCTTTTCCTTTCCAAGTTTCCCCTCAATTTCCAGTTTTTTCCTCCCTATCTTCTCTATTTCCTCCTCTATTTCACCCATTTCGAATTCAACAGCCTCAAGTTCAGCAGATACATCGTTCAGTTTCCCTTCATACCTCTCCAGTGCACTTCTCATTTCAGTTAATGATTGAATTTGTGTATCCAGCATTTCCTTTGTTTTCTCGTAAGACTTTATCTTCTTTTCCAGCCTCTCTCTCAAATCTTCTACCTCTCCCTTCAAAACAGTGTGCTCCTTCTTCACCCGATTCAATTCCACTTCAAGCTCTTTTATTCTTCTACGTAGATTGAAAGGCCTCACACTGCTTTCAATATTTACTCCAAGAAATATTATTCCATCCTTTCTAAGGAAGCCCGTTGAGGTGTACCCATCCTCGTCGCTCTCCAGAAACTCTTCCACTGTCTGAAAATGTTTGAAATTCCTTTCACTCCTGAGGAAATCATTTTCATTCTGTATAATTTTAACTCTGCCTCCATCTCTGTTCATCCAATCCACAAGCAATGATGGTGAAATGTTCCTGACCACCACTGCATCTGAAACATCAAAAAAAGAGGTAATATCTCTTTCTTCCTCTCCTGGGAATAAATCTGCCACTGGTATCACTTCAAATCCCTTATCACGTGCAAATTTTATGAATTCAGCGGTACTCTCACCGAGATCCTGATAATTATCCACCTCACTTTTTATCCTCTCAATCTCAAGTTCAATTTTTCTGAGGGTAATTTCTTTTTCAGAATACTCCTTTTCCCTTTCAGCCAAAATCTTTCTAACCGACTCTATCTCCTTTTTAAGAACTCCAAGTTCTTCCTCCAGATTCTCCCTTTCTGCTTCTGCCTCCTCAATATCTTGTTTAAGTTTCTCTATTCTGTTTTTAAATTCTTCCCTTTCACTCTTCAGAGACGAGAGTTTATCTTCTTTTCTCTTCTTCTCTTTTCTCAATTGCCCCTCTCGCTCTTTCATGCCATAAAGAGTATCCTCAAGACGGGCGATCTCCCTCTTCACCTCATAGATTGACTCGAGCATTCTTTCCTTTGCTGTATCTATTGCATCTATCTCATTTTTCAAATTTTCGAGGATTTTCCTTTTCGCTGCTAATTCCTTCTCTCTGTTTTCAATAAATTTTCCAAGATCATCTATCTCTGAAGAGATCCTATTCCCATCTCTTATCTTTTTTTCAATTGAAGAAGCAATTCTCTCAATGGCTTCAGATGTAGTTCGAAGCTCTTTTTCAATAGTATCTAATTTTGATTCAACAAGCTTCTCCCCTGTGGTCCTCTGAACAAGCGCGTTATTGACATCTTTAAGTTGTTCCTCAACTTCTTCATACTCTCTGATAACTTCACGAAATTTCATTTCAAGCTCTTCATTTTCCTCCAGGAGAGTTTCATAGAGAAGTTTCAGATTATCTTTTTCCCCTCTGAGTTCATTAACAAACTTCTCCTCCCTTTCCAGATTTCCCTTAACCGCTCGATACTCCTCCAGAAGAACTCCTACTTTCAATCTCCTGAGTTCAATTGAAAGTTCCTGATACCTTTTCTTCAATTCCACCTCTCTTGCAAGACTCCTCGCTCTCTCCTTCCACTCTTCCAAAACAGGTTCTATCTTTTCAAGTTCGCTTTCCGCCTCAGCCAGTTCTGCCTGAGCGTTCACCTTATTTGCAAGAAACACACCAATGTCCGCTGCATCACCAATTACCCTTGCAAGATCCCTTGAGGTCATGGTTGCAAGGTCCTCTACTGCACTCTGCTCAATAATTGCATACCTTCTTGATAACCTCACCGATGACGAAAAGAATTGCTCAACTTCCCTCTCAAATGCCCTTACATTGTTTATGTAAAAGACACTCCTCTCACCCCTTGTGAACACCCGTTTCACTTCTACGCTTCTGTAGAGTCCCTTACCTGGAACTTCAATTCCCTCACCATCCTCAATCACCATGGAAACAATGGCAATATTGGACCTTTTTCTTTCCTTGCTGCCGGCAAATATGAGGTCATCACTTACTCCTCCCCTAAGATTTTTCACACTCCTCTCACCCATCAACCACTTGATTGCATCCACAATGTTACTCTTACCACTGCCATTGGGACCCACTATGGCAGTGATACCTGGTTCAAATATAATCTCAGTGCGATCAGCAAAAGATTTAAAACCGTCTATTAACAATCTTGTCAGTCTCATCTCTACCGGCTGGGACAGGCCATTCCAGGACAGGGTGGATTGTAACCCCTCTGAAGATCTGTATCAATAAAAACGGGGTTGGATATTGCAAAGGGTTTTAAAGATGGATAATAGGATGCCGGATTATCTCCCACTACAGCGATCACTACCCAGGAATCGGCATTACTGTTAAGGGCAAATGGATATTCAATAACCCCGCTCCATTCATATCTTTTCATTGAATTCTCATACCCTACCTGAACTATTTGAGGAGAAACAGCCACAGTTACAGCTTTACTGAAAGGATCAGTTACACTGTATCCATAATCCTGTAACCCATCAAAGATGTAAATCTTATCAAATTTAGCCCACGCTGGACTTTCAATTGTTAAGTTGAGATAAATCCTGTCACCGGAGGAAGCGGCAACGTATTCTCCTGGAAATCCCCTTTTGCCTGCCGAGGTCGTCACATAAAATGAGAAGAAAACAAACCTTCCTACCACCGAGTTCCCCTTCCACATCATGCAGAGGGAATCATTAATATCTTCGTCAAGTTCCTTAAATTTCCTGCATTCCTCCTGGTTAACGAGGGTTGCAGAAGTTGTAGGACCACTGTAAATATATGTTTCAACCAGTCCAGGAGGTGAAAAGAGAGGTGAGGAACTCATGGAACCTCCAATAAGTGGATGAAAAATGAAATTTTCATCCTTACCATCTGGAGAAACCTGAAGTAATCTGAACCATTCAAGAATAACCTTTTTCAAATCCTTAACAGGTAAAATCTGCATCATGTCAAAATCGTTCTTGAAATCATCGGGCTTAATCTTACCGGTATTGAAGTCTATATGCACACCTTCCCTTACAAAGTATGAGGATGAATCTGAGAGATCATAAAGAACAGTGTAAGACCTGTGTTTAAAGAGGGACTCTGGATTGCTCATAAAATCTGGAGATAATTCTCCTTCAAAGAGAGGAAATGCAAAGAAATTTCCATAAGGCGTGTACAGGAAATCACCATACAGGACAGGGAGCTCAGTGGAAAATGTCACAGGAGAAATGTTGTAATCAAAAATGACACCTCCATCTATGGAGGAAGAAATTACTGATTCTGTCCTGCTTTCCTCATCAAATTCGTTTCCCCATGACAGGTTCTCTATGAAAGGATCTGTTGCAACATAATTAAGAGAATCGACAACTCTCTTGAACTTTAAAAGAAGGGTCTTACTACCTGAAATGATATTCACGCTCCCTGTAACTGTGTTATAGAAGATACCCTTATCAGCAAAATAGGTATATTTACCCGGGGAAAGCTCAACTGGCAAATACCCATCGGGACCAATGTAAAAAACCCGGAGATTTTCACCACTTATCCGGTAAGAGTATCCGAATCTATCAAGATACTTTGTTATTGTCACAGGATAAAGATTCTCTCCCTTCAGAATCAACCTGGCAGAAGTGGGTGAAGCAGGGACAAGTTTCGCAAAAACATCAAGTGTCACGGGCCACGGAAAAACAAAATCTGCATGCTCAACAATAATTCCTTCATCAGCGGGGGTACCGGGAGGAGGAAAAATGTTGAGGTAATTTGTATCTGCAAGTTCAAAACCATTTCTCACAGCCCAGATTCTGTACCTATTTCCCGGGAGAGTGAATTTATACTTACCTTTCCACTCACTTTTCCTGTATAATCTGGTTTTGTCAAGTGTTTCAAGTGCCTGATAGTAAACTTCCGAATCGTTGCCGCTCCGGGTGTGGGCAAGAACCTCACCACTGTTATTTAAAAGAAATATATCCACACCATCAATGGGTGAATTTGAAGTTTTCCCATTTTCCTCACTTTCCTCTTCTGTAACACAAACTTTTCTGGAAGTTCCCCCACTCTGCACAACTTTATCATTCCCGGAAGTGTAACATGTATAACCTGAAACAGTGGTTCTATCAACACCTTCCATTTTTGTCAGAAAAGAGTAAAGTTCCCCAGTGTATCCTTTAACAACGCAGACAGCAAAGGAGTATGCCCTCCTTTCTCCGGCGGGGACCACATCAGATGGAGACTTCTTTGTGAGTAAAGAATACCCGGAGTTCTCAGTGAGAGCAAAAGCAGGAGATAAGGGCTCCTTCTCCATTCCACCAGAATAAACTCCAAATGTTATTCCCTGAAATTCCTTTGCAATGTATGAAATCCCATCAATAATCTGTGGAACCCTGTACCCTGTAAAACCATAATTTCCAGCAAAGGATTTTCCGGGACCTGGGGGAAGGAGAATTCCAGGATAAATTGTGATGTCATTTTCAGCTTTATTCTTAACAGTAACAAGCACTCTCAGGCAGGGAGAATCAGGTGGAAGAAAGTAATCCACTGTGAACTCAAGAGGTAAATCTCTTTTTATTGCGGATGAAATACTTTCAGGATAAACTGTTACACTATCAGGATAAAATCTATCTTTACCTGTTACTTTTACTGCAGCCACTCCTGAAAAATTACCATCATCCTGGATAGATATTTCTGGTAAAGACTCAACAATCTGTGCGGGTCTCACAAAATGACCGGGGAGATAATAAAAAATCACACCTGGTATGATATCCTCACCTCTTTCTCCAGGAAATCTTCTAATATCCCCATCAACAACCATCCCTCTGAGAGGCACCGGATAGGGATAATCGCTTACCTTAATGATAAATCTCGACAGATTATTGTAGATGAGGATATCCCCCTCCTCTCCTTCAGCAACGGGACCACCTATCAACTGATCACTGTTCTCAATAATAAGAGCATGAGAAACTCCCACTCCTGTATTCGTTCCACCAGCACCACTGCAGGAGACAAGAAAGGTTATGAAAATTAACACAAATACCACACCCACTTTCCTCATTACAAAAAACCCCCTTTTACTTCACCTGAGTTTTATTTTAAGATAGAATGTAGGAGAAGTCAAACAGAGGTAATGAAATGGATTCGCTTCTTATTCACATTGAAAATATTGACAGAATGGTAAATCAGTGGGCCTCTACAATACATACTCCACTTCTCGATAAGATTATGTTTCTTGCAACATCTGCCGGTGAATTTCTTCCAATGACCATACTATCCATTCTGATTTTTCTTCTTCTCATACTGCTAAAAAGGAGAAACTTTATTGCTCCTTATTTTGTGGCAATTCCTGGAGGATTTGGCCTGATGAATCTGCTCAAGTATCTATTTGGCAGAGAAAGACCTCCAGATGCAGCTTTTCACGTTACAGGGTACAGCTTTCCAAGTGGACATGCAATGATGTCAACCATTATTCTCCTTTTTATCCTTGTGGCTTTTACAGAGAATATCAAAAAAACATTACTGAGAATAATATTTTTCCTTTTAATTGCTGGGGCAATCCTGCTTATCAGTTTCAGCAGAATCTATTTTAATGTACACTGGCTCAGTGACGTGATTGGAGGAATAGTGCTCGGTATAATCTGGCTCGGTGTTTCTCTCTCGCTTAAGTAACGCTACACTGATAAATCTTTCACCTGGTTCAATACATACTCCCTTATCTCTTCAGCAGAAGGAAGATCTCTTATTATTTTTCCATTCTCCATATACTTAACTGTCAGTGGTCGCATCGGGGAACCGCACCTTTCACACATGCTCTTTTCCTCTTTCATAAGAGTAACTTTTCTGTTCCCGCAATTATCACAAACCCACAACTTTTTTGCACCCGAACATTTCCCCCTCTTGGCAAGAGGCTTACCCTCCACTTCCACAATATCTGCAGAAAAATCAAAAGTCTTCGCATTGCTCACTGAAGTTCCCACGCCAAAAGAATCAACCACATCTGCCAGATCTCTTACCGAATCTTCGTCTATTCCTCCACTTACAAATATTTTCACATGTCTGTAACCTCTTATATCAAGTTCCCATCTCACTTCCTCAATAATTTTTCTGAAATTTCCTCTCCTGCTTGAAGGGGTATCCAGCCGCACTCCGCTTAACTTCTCTCCCAATTCCTCCGCAACCCGGATGGTTTCAAATTTTTCATCCATAAAAGTATCAATCAAAACAATTCTGGGAACCTCTTCAGAGATCACTTCATCAAACATCTTTGCCGCTTTCACAGTATCTCCAACTACAAGCATAAGAGCATGTGGCATGGTACCCACAGGATTCTTTCCAATAGCCTCCGCTCCAGCAACAGTTGCCACACCATCCATGCCACCAATATAAGCTGATCTTTCTATCATGGGGGTAATGGCAGGATGCATCCTCCTCGCACCAAAATGAACCACACTTTTACTTCCTGCCAGCTTTTTTATTCTTGCCGCCTTTGTGGCAATTCCTGAAGCCTGGCAGATAAAACCAAGCATTGCAGTTTCTCTTGGAGCAAAGTCTTTGTAAATCCCCTCAATGGTGAGAACAGGCTCACCCTCATAAAAAACACTACCTTCTGGAATAGCGTAAATATCAACAGGATCACCCTCAAACAATCTAAGTAAATCCTCCAGCCCTGCAAAAATACCCCATTTATATGAATCAGGCAGATTTTTAAGGAAAACCTCCATCTTTACTCTTTTGTTGATGCCTTTTGCCTGAAGTATCTGGACAGTCCGGAGAAAATAAACATCTGTGGTTCTACTGGCCTTTATCTGCTTTTCATCAGCAAGGTAAAACATCTTCTCTCTCCTTCTAAATTATCTCTGCCTTCAAAACTTCTCTCATCTGCCTCAATGCACACTCATGATCCTCCAGAGAGAGTGGGGCTACACCTTTCTCAACAACCTTCACATTAAACCCCCTTACTCTGGCTCCAGCAGCTGTGTAGAGAACACATATGTGAGTTACACAGCCAGTAAGTCTCACGGTATCAACGCCTAACTTTCTGAGGATCTCTTCAAGGTTAGTTTTATAAAATCCGTTGTAGGTTGTTTTCTCAACAATTATGTCTCCTTCCTGCGGTGCAAGTTCATCAATGATTTTAGCCCCTTCTGTACCCTTTACAGCATGTGGCGGCCAGATTTTAAACTCAGGATCATCTGGATCATGAGCATCGCAGATATAAATTACAGGATCCCCCTTCTCTCTGAATTTCCTTATCTCCTCCTGAATCACCGGAATTACTTTTCTGGTTGAAGGAACCTCCAGAGGCGCTCCTTCCCTCACAAAATCATTAAGCATATCAATAACAAGAAGAGCTTCCCTTCCCATTTTAACCTCCTTTTTATTTAACTCTTCCTCCCACCGTTAGCTCGGGAACTCTAATGGTGGGCATACCATCAGTTACAGGTACTCCCTGACCCTCCTTTCCGCAGGTGCCAATGGCAAAACCCAGGTCATTCCCCACCATATCCACCTTTTTGAGAATCTCGGGACCATTCCCTATCAGGGTTGCTCCTCTGACAGGTTCTGCGATTCTTCCATTTTTTATGAGATGTGCCTCAAGAACCTCAAACACAAAATCTCCGCTCACCGTGTTCACTTCACCCCCTCCCATTTTTTTAACAAAGAGACCATAATCCACAGAACTTACAATGTCATCGACACTGTCTTTACCAGGCAACATGAATGTGTTGCTCATCCTCACCACCGGCATAAACCGGTAGGATTCTCTGCGTCCATTTCCCGTTGGCTCAACTCCCAGTTTTTCTGCGTAAAAAAGGTCACTCATATATCCTTTCAGAACCCCCTTTTCTATCAGTACACTCCTTGAGGAAGGGATTCCTTCATCATCATAGGCAAAGGAACCTCTGTAGCAGGGTAGTGTGGCATCATCAATGATGGTTACTTTCTCAGAAGCAACCTGCTCTCCCAGTTTCCCCGCATATACAGAAAGATTGTTGAATACAAGATCCCCCTCAAGGCCATGCCCCACCGCTTCATGAATGATTGTCCCTCCCGCTTCAGAGGATATTACAACGGGCATTCTGCCTGCAGGAGCCCAGTCAGACTTGAGATTTTTCAGGGCCCTTTCAACTGCTATTTTTGCAATATTTTCAGGGGAAATCTCTTCTATTACTTCAAATCCACCCGATCTTCCTACAGGTTCATAGCCGGTTTCCATTCCTCTTTCAGGGTCACTGACAGCAACCTGCACATAGAATACCACCTGCGGCTGAATATCATAAACGTGTACGCCTTCAGAATTTATTACCTCTATTTCTCTGAGACTTTCTTTGTAAACCACTTTCCTGAAAGATACAATGGAGCCATAGCGGGAAATAAAGGAATCAGCCGATTTCAGAATGTCAATTTTTCTTGCAATTTCCACCGAATTAAAGGGCTTCCTGACCTCGCATCTGTAACTGGATTCTCTTTCAATTCTTTTCCATTCTCCCGATTCAACATCTCTTATCATCTCCGAAATCTTCCTGCCATCAAGAGATGTAACATATCTGTAATGAAAACGCTCTCCATCTCTTATCCTCAGCCCCGCCCCTGCGTCTTCAACCTCCCATAACTTTTCTATCTCTCCCTGTTCCATAACTATGATCAATTCTCTTTTCCTTTCAGCGAAGATCTCCTTCCATTTTTTACCTGATAAAAGAGAAGGATTGAAATTTTCTATCATTGTCGACTCCGTTCTGGAAAATATTTTAACATACAATGAAAGTTTCTTCATAACTACTCCTGTCCGATTCCGGTGAAAAGCAGGATTGATTTTTTTGAGGCTAAGAGTTATCATATAAAAAACTACCGGTAAAGGGAAGATTTATGATGAAAAGAAACTTTGTACTGTTTTTTATAGCACTATGGGTAGCGGGGTGTGCCTCCTTTCAGCTCAAAAGTTCTCTATTCAGGGCACAAAATCTCATCAAAAGTGGAGGCATAGAAGACCTCAAAAGAGCAGAACAAATATTACTGCGAAATGAAATAAGCTATCCTGACAATCCAGAGATACACACTTATCTCGGTATTGTTTACTACTATCAGAACAGGTGGGACGAAGCTAAAGATGAACTTGAAAATGCCATTAATCTCGGGTCAAAATCCTACCTTCCACACTACTATCTTGGATTGATTTATTATAGAACAGGTGATTACGATTCTGCCCGAACAGAACTTGAAAAGGCATACACGCAGGCGGAAGAGGAAAAATTATGCATTCCTGAAATATTCAAAATAATAGGCTCAATCTTTGAAATAATGGAGAGATATCCTGCAGCCATTGCCTTCTACAAAAAGGCTCTCACCTGCAAGCAAAAAGGGAAAAGCGAAATAGAAATAAGAACTTTCAAGGCAGAAATATATGAAAGACTGGCTCTTATTTCTGAAAAATTATCAAAAATCGCATGGTCAAGAGGTAACTATGATAGTTCTGATAATCAGGCGTCGATGGCAGAAAATTACTATCTCAAAGCAATAAATCTATCTCCCGATGAAGCAGTTTACTACCTCAATCTCGCAAGGCTTTACTGGTGGCTTGGAAGAATCAGCGACGCTACAAATTACTTCAGGCTGGCTGCACTGAAGGCAAGTAAATCTGGAGAGGTATCTGTTCAGAAAGAAGCATTCTTTGATCTCGGATATCTCTATGAAAGCATAGGAAAGAGTACCAATTCATCCAGTACGCTTAAACTCGCCCTGTATATGTACTCAAATGTGGAAGCAATTGATCCTGCATATAAGCACGTTAGATGCAAAATTGGGGAGCTTTACTGGTATATGGGTAATAATGATGAAGCTTATAAAAAACTTTCAATGTGCTGCAGAGGAGGTTCTCAGGATATATATGGTTTTGAAATGGAAAGGGAAACAAGCTCAATATGCAAAAATCTCTATGCAAAACTCAAATCCCAGGTGGCAATGAAAATTTCCTCTCCAAAAATTGAAAGCATAACTCCACAGACTCCTCCACCTGAGCCAGAAATTACCACTGAGAAGATGGAAAAGGGGGAAGTTGAGGCTTCCATTAGTGTTGAAGAAAAAAAACCGGAAACTGTTAACCTTCCCGGAAAAGAAAAAGTTTCCACTGAAAAAAATCTGAGCAAAGAGGAGGCCAGTGCTGAAAAAACTGGAAATAAATCTTTACCACCCGGAGAAGGTTCAAAAAAAGAGCTGGCAAGCAACAGGAAAGTGATGGTAAATCAGAAGAAAACCGTCTCCACTGGTGAACTTTCGACACCTGAAAAGACGAAAAAAGTAGCTATAATTTCACAGTCTCTTCCCGTTGAGGGGAAAACCCCGGAAAGAATACCAGCAAGCAAAAATGAAGTGATAAAAAAATCTGCACCGGGTACCCCTGAAAAAGAGAGTAGTTCCAGATCAGAAAAAAGAAAAACGATTTCTTCAAACATAAGAAAAACCAGGAAAAAAAGCTTCTTTGGAACTTCAATTGGTGGAGGAATCAATCTGGGTGACATTGATAAGCTCCTCTCCGAACAGAACAGCCAGGTTAAAAAGCAGGAAATTATTATTGCAGGGGTAAGAAGAAGAGGAAAAGTGAGAAATGTGGATATTGATATTAACGTGGGGGAAGTTAAAAAGGTGAGTTTGAAAAAGAACATAAAAAAGATTGAGGCCCAGATCAAACTCTCCAGCGAGCAGAAAAGTGGAAGGCTTGACCCGAAGGTAATATCAACAGTTATTGCCTCACATTACGGTGAAGTGAGATACTGCTACGAAAAACAGCTCAAGATAAATCCCAATCTTGAAGGTAAAATCGAAGTGAAATTCACCATTGGTTCAGATGGACATGTATCAGCTGCCAGCATTGAAGAATCCACCCTTAACAACATGGAAGTGGAAAGCTGTATTCTTTTCAAGGTTAAAAACTGGACATTTCCAAGACCAATGGGTGGATCCGTTACTGTTATCTTTCCATTCATTTTTATGGGAGGAGGCTAACTTCCCCTTTTCTTCCTGGCAATAATTCTCTCTATTGCTTCAGAGAGTGTGGAGGCGATTCTGTTGATCTCTGGCAGAAGCTTAAGATCATCAATCCCTTTCCCTTTACCGTTATCAAGATAGATGAACAAAACCGTTTTACCCTGAACTTTAACTGGAGTAAGAATAAAATTTCTGGGAGGCTCAAGATGAGAATTCAGAATCTTCATAAATCTCTCCACAACTGGATTGTCCATTGGTGGTGGACCAAAAAAGGTCTCTCCTGTTTCATCTGAGGTTTTAAACATAGATGGAGCACACAGAGGAATCATCATTAAATCTATGTAGCCCGGGGAAATATCCTCTCCCTTTGCAACCCATCCAAAAGCCACCCCTTTTTGAACCTTAAAAATAACATGTCTGGCACTCTTTTTTTCAAGAAGCCTGGAAAGATAATAAACAAGGTCATCCATACTTCTGGCGGATCGAAGAGTATCTTCAGTTACCTCTTCTACCTTTACAGGAGTTTCCGTCCACTCCTCATACACACTTTCCGCTGGAGGAGAAATCTCTTCTACCGGAGGAGGCACTACCTCCTCCTCAGTCACTCCATCTGACACTTTAATTTCTTCTGGCCGGGAAACTTCTTCAAATTTAACCTCCTCCACAACTTCCGGTTCAGATTCTGCAGTAGCAGGCCCAGCTTCTGAGACTTCGGATCTTTTAGCTTCTGAAGGAGGAGAAATAACTTCTTCCACCACTTCTTCATATTCAGGCGGCGCCGCGACTTCCTGATGAGAAGATACTCCGGAAGCGACCACTTCCTCAATAATTTCCTCTTCCGGTTCAACATCAAGATTGTAGTACTTTTTGAGAGCCCTGTACAACAAACCTTCCGGTATTATAAGCGGGACTACCTCCTTATCAAGGAAAAAGCCCAACTCCGACAGAACCCGAGTATTTCTGGGATCAAGCATGGCCACTTCAATTTCACCATCCTTTACCCTAACCGGTAAAACCTGATATTCCTCCACAAGGTCCCTGGGTATAGAATTGATCACACTGTAATCGAGATGCTCTATCTCTTCTGGGGAAACGGTTTCTATATTCAGCTGTTCCTTCAATATCCTGGCAAGGGTATCAGCATCGATATAACCCAGTTGAATTAAAATACTTCCAAGCCTGCCGCCTCTTTCTCTCTGAATTCTCAAAGCATCCTCAAGCTGAGCCTTATCAATAAGTCCCTCTTCAAGCAGTATTGTCCCAAGTCTTTTCTTCATCCTTTCCCACCTCCCCTCTGTGTGAGAATTAAAATGTAACTTAAAATATCCTTTTCTCCAATTTCACCGCCGGGTTTTATTGATGCGAGGGTCCTGTCTGCCTCCTCTTTTCTGTTAGTCTCCTCCAGTATTGATGCTAGAAGATATCGAGGTGAATTCCATTCTGGATTCATTTTAATACTTTTTCTGACGAAGTATTCAGCCACTCTGAGATTCTTTTCTCCTCCTATCTTTCTGTATGCGAGAGCAAGGAGATAGTAAACATAAAAGTTACCCAGTCCATTACTTGCGGCAATGGTCAATTCAGTTATTGCTCGTCTGTAATAATCGGTTTTACTCACAGTTGTGTCAGCTTCAGCATAGTCTCCCTGTGCCAGATAAAGCATCCCGAGAGAGAGATGAGCGGAAGGATTGGCAGGATCAAGTTCGAGAGCTTTTTTGAAGTTCAGAAACGCCTGGTGATATTTTCCCTGCCTGTAATACACTACTTCAAGATTACCCTGAGAAAAATATATGTTACCAAGTTTCACATACACATCTGGTTGCTGTGGATCAAGATCAAGAGATTTGAGGTAGCTTTTTATGGCTTTACCATAGTAATCCTGCCTCTTTCTGATATTGCCCATTTCTCCCTTCAGATAATAAATATCCCCAAGAATTGAATAAGCCAGAGGATTCCGGGGATCAATCTTCAATACCTCTTTTACCTTTTTCTCAGCAATATCAAGCTTATTGCTATCTTTAAGGAAGATTGCCAATTCTATCATAGCATCAACATCGATTGGTCTTGGTCTCTCTTTCAGTAATGGGTATAGAGAAAAGGCTTTTTTGTAATACTTTTCCGCTTCCCTATCATAACCAAGACTCTCCTTCATCGCTGCGAGGACAAAGTAATTACCTCCAAGATACTGGGGCGAATGATACATTTTCT